>JAJKIR010000060.1 GCA_021154325.1 Gemmatimonas sp. | reverse complement strand
TAACAAGGTGTCGCGCTGCTTCCCGGAGATCTCTTTTGCTCTCGGCATTTGTATGCGTGCGTCGCCAGCGGCTAGCCTTCCAGCTCCACTCCGATGACGGCCTCGCCGCGAAAGTAAGCCACCAGCCAATGCTCGGCTGCTTCGCACCACCAGCCGACGTTCCACTCGCCCTCGGGATCGTCAGCCGAGGGCAACCTGATCGAATCCAGGCGCACGACGTCCTGGCGCTTCCTGGGCATTGGCGCCTCGACGGTGAGCTCGTAGGCTGCCGCCATCTCGACGCGACTTCGCTCGAAGAGCGCATCCGGATCCCCGAGGAGCCTTGCGGCGAAGGCAAGGTCCGTCGCCGCTGGGGTGTCGCCGGCCGCAACATCGGGAAAGTCGAGCGACACCTCCGACGCGTAGCCCGCGGGCTTCACGTACCAGATGCCGTGCAGGCGGCCGTCACGACGCGAACGTCGCCCGCGGAATTGCATCTCGCCGAGCTCAGGGTGCGCGATGGAATGCCGAACCTCACTCCATCCGCGGTCCGGTCCAAAGCGTTGCCAGATCGACTCAAGGAAGCCAGTCATGGAGCGGTATCATCATCGTCGCCAAACTCACTCCGCCATGACGCTTCAGTGAGACGCTCCAACGCAGCGAAATACGACGCATTCGGATTCGTCTCATCGAGCGCGCCGATCATGAGCTGCCGCATGTGTTCGGCCAGCACCGCACCCACCGCGTGAACTGCCTCGTGCCGGTCGAGTCCCTCTCGTTGCAGCCGCTCGAATGCGCTTACAGCGGGCGCCAATTGTCCAGCAAGCTGCTGCTCGACTACGGTATGGATCATCGCGTGAAGATTCACGTTGGGCAGATCGATCTGCGCGCGTCGATGATAGTCCGCGACGAGTGCGATCTGTTCGCCCTCGTCGAGCGCGAGCCATTCAGCGGGATCGGGCGATACCGCGGGATCGTATCTCAACTATCTCTCCTTCCCGGACCGCGGGGTCTGAGCTCCTCTGCGAGCCCGATGAGAAGTCCTTCGGGGCCGCGGATGTAGCAGAGCCGGTAAATCTCTTCGTACTGCACCACGTCGCCGACGAGCTGCGCTCCCTGCTTGCGGAGCCTGGCGAGCGTCTCGTCGATGTCGTCGACAGCGAACATGACGCGGAGGTAGCCGAGCGCGTTCACCGGCGCGTTCCGGTGATCGGCGACGACGGGGGGTGTGAGGAATCGCGAGAGCTCGAGTCGGCTGTGGCCATCTGGAGTGGCCATCATGGCGATCTCGACGCGCTGCGAGCCGAGTCCGGTGACGCGCCCAGCCCACTCTCCTTCGATCATCGCTCGTCCTTCGAGTTTCAGGCCGACCTCGGAGAAAAATGAGATCGCGGCGTCGAGCGATTCTACCACGATGCCTACGTTGTCCATTCGCGTGACAGTCATCCCATCTCCTCACTTGGTCAGCGAGCGCCCCTGAGTAGCACCGCGATACCGATCAGTGTGCGTGAACGCACCAAAGTCTCTGTTGGCTGCCTAACTGGTCAAGCGTCGAGGAGGCGACCATTGATTTGATGCGGGATTACTCAGCGGCGCAGGACTGCCTCTCCCGTTCGGGGGTTCGTCAGCGTGACATTTTCGAGCGCCTGGATGCGCCAGCTGCCGTCGCGTTGCGTGACCACGGCTAAGATGAGCGTGTCAATGTCATGCGCGCCGTTCGGATGCGACGGGCCTGCGCGGAGGCGGCTCCAGAAATGCACTACGACCGCCCGCTCACTGATGGGGATGAGGTCGATCAGCTCGTTCTCGAGAACGGAATCGCGATAGATCGTCTGATGGATGGCTTGGTGGAGGCTCACGATCGCGTCCACGCCACGCACGTAGTGACCGAACCGATTTACGAAGGTCGCATCCGCATGAAACAGAGCGCCGAGAGCCGTCATATCGTGGGCGTTCCAAGCGGCTTGGAATGCCTGCGGCACATTCTCGGGCTGGTCCATCGGTGTCACGGCAGCTCGGCGCTCCTGTTGTGCCAGTGCATGTGCAGGGCAGCGCGAGTGTTGGGAACGTGGTCCAGCGCTCAACTGCCGGCGATACGGTCGGGGTCGAGGGGCCTAGCCGAATAACCCCAAAGCTCAGCCGCGGGCCCGCAAGGCGCGGTATCAAAAGACTAAATCGCGACAGCGGCAGGCGCCATCCTGCCGAGATGCAGAACTCGGCAGCTTCAGCTCGTTAGGCGGCGCCACGTCGGTCGCGGCGCGGGATGGACAAGATCAACCGCGTTTGAAGAACTGAACGGCGCGTTCGTGCTTGAGGGCTGCCGCACGCGTCTTGAAGGTGCCGAGATTGCGGCGTTTGCCAGTCTTTGGATTCTTCTTCCGCGAGTAGAGCCGGTACCGCCCATCCTTGAGCTTGCGAATCACGAGTACCTCCGGGCCGGCGTAGATGACCCAGCGAGAGCGCGCGAGTGTGTCCGCCTAACGCCTGAAGTTCAGCTGCAAGCGCGCTACCACCATTGCGGCGAAGCCGCATCCGAAAAGTGCTTGTCAGCTGCAACGTTCGTTAGACGGCGCCGGGTCCCAGCTGCGTGGCTACTGCGTACTACTTCGGCGTCGCGCATTGGGTCGGTCGGCCAAGTGCTGCCATTGTCTTTTGGATATACTCCGAGACCGGCTCCAGCCCCACCGAAGCACGGCGCGCGTCGAGCTGGTCCGACTCCTCACTCGGCTTTGGCGACGCGCAGCCACGGCTGTCGTACTGGAGTTGCGTGCCGTAAACCTGGGGGCGGCCTTCTGCTACCCGAACGCGATCTGTGAGATAGGCGAGATCGCGGCGTGATGCGTCGTTGTCTCGTACCGCAGTCTCAAGGAGTTGCATGGCGGTGCGTTGCAGCGCGGTGTCGCGATCGGCATGCTGCAACAGAAGCCACGCGCCGTGCGACCCCTCATCGCCTACCAGCCGGCGTCCCGGCCAACCGTACTGGGCCAAGACGAGACGCATCCATTCGAGATTAGCATTGAAAACCGAATCTTGCCGCGCGACAGCGGGGCCGGTGGGTTGCCCTGCTTGGATCCGGTCACTCAACTGTCGCTGGACCGCTTGGTCCGCTGCGACTCGGGAGGCGATCTCAGCCCGCAGGCCGGACACTGATTCGGCTCGGGTTGCGCGCAGGCTCGGCGGTTTCGCACAGCCGAGCAAGGCGACGCCGAGCAGGACTAAGAGTGGCAACTTGAGCATTCGTCTCCTATTTCGTCTGGACGCGTCCGTCTAACGCTGTAGCTCACCTGCAAGCGAATCCAATCATCGCGAGCGCAGCGGGCTTCCGCAAATCGCTTGTTAGGTGCAGCGCACGTTATGCCGCAGGCGCGAGAATCTCCGTCTTCACATCGCGGCTCGCTCCACGATATCCAGTCCGCCCTCGTGGACGACGAACCCGCAGCCTCGCGCCTTCTGCCGAATGATCTCGCGGGCCACTCGCTCAAGCACCTCCGGGCGCCGACCCGCAGCCCACGGAAGTTCTTCGACCCACGCCGCCGACGATGGGGCATAGACGACAAGCATCGTATGGCCGCCGCCGAACTCGCACTCGAATGTGTGAGCTCCGACGCCGGGCTCAGTGTACTCAATACGGCCGCCACGACCCGACATCGCGATGTCCACTCGGAAGTCGTCAGACATGCGAAGTCCCGTGCTGCGGCATAACGCTGATTAAACAGCGTGATTATTACGCCAGAATGCAGCATAATATCCCTCACGTGCTGCGATGCAAAACTCGTCGCACTGCGGTCAGCGGTGTAACAACAAGAGCGAGCGTGAGTTGGAAGTCTTCCCCGCACGCGTCGCCCCGTGCCTAACGTGCGACGCTTGCAGTCTAAGTCGCAGCGGTCATCCGCTGGACGCCGAGGTCGGCGGCGAACACACCGGCTGGGCCGGGATCGGATCATCGGCTCAACCCAGCGCCGCGAACGCACCGCTCGCTCGCTCACTCGACCCGCTCCACCGCAACTTCCATCACAACGCCATCCGCAACCGCGAACGCGCGATCGCCCTCCGCCAGCTCGACATCGCCGAGGCCCGTGAAGTCGCCAAAGGCGGGGAGCACCATCCCATCGCGGCGGACCCAGAAGCAGGGCAGACGCTCGAACTGACGGCCGCGCCCATGCAGCCGCACGGCGGGATGCACGTGACCTGCGACGTCGAAGTAACCCTCTACGGACCGCGGATGATGCGTGAATGCGAACGCGTCCTCGAGGAGCGGCGGGTCGACGCAGGCGATGCCTAACGACTCCGGAGGGTCGCCGGCCGCGCGGTCGTGATTGCCGCGAACCAGGACCACCTCGACCGTCCCGCGCGATGCCCGCCACTCCGCCACCAGCCGCAGCGTCTCCGGCGACCGCCCTTCACGCGCGTGCAGCAGATCGCCGAGGAAGACGATGCGCGTCGCGTCCGTGCGCGCGAGCGCTGCATCCAGCCGCGCGAGCGTCGTCGCCGTCGTCCCGCGCGGGACGAAGATTCCCCCGGCGCGAAAAGTCGCCGCCTTCCCGAAGTGCGCGTCCGCCACGAGCAGCGTCCGCCGCTCCGGCAGCCAGAGCGCGTGCTCGGGCATGAGCACAACCGGTTCGCCCTCGATCTCCAGCGTGACGTCGCCATCTGAGGCCATCAGACGAAATTAACGCGTCACCCCGCGGCCTTCTCCAGCGCCGCCTGCATCCGGCGGATCCGGTCGGCGAGTGACTCCGACGACACCCGCTCCCGCGTACGATCCACGAGCAGCGGAAAGGCAAGCGGTGTCACTCGCCTGGGCTCCGTGATCACGACCCGCCCCCGCGTTAGGCGCTCGAGCGTTCTGCCGAGCCGAGAGGACTCGAGCTGCCGCTCCAGCACCTCGCGGTGTGCCTGCGACAGGAGGAGATTCCCCGGATCGTACTGTCGGAAGACATCGAAGAAGAGGCTCGACGACGCCTGCAGCTGGCGCGCGGTCTTGCCGGAGCGCGGCAGGCCAGGGAATACGAGTCCCGCGACCCGCGCGATCTCCCGGAACTGCCGCTTCGCCATCTCCGTCGCATTCAGCGAGGCGGGAACGTCCTCGAGCAGTGCGTGCGGTGACAACAGGTCTTTGGCGAGCGCCTCCTCGAGCGGCGGCGCGTCGACCGACAACAGCTCGAAGCCCCAGTCGTTCGCGGACATCGTGAAGGTGATCGGCAGCGTCCGCGCGATGCGGAAGGCCATCAGCGCCGCGAGCCCCTCGTGCACGAGACGACCCTCAAACGGAAACCAGAAGAGGTGAATCCCCTCGCGCGTCTTCACCCGCTCGATGAGCAGCTCGTCAGGCCCAGGGATGCGCGACCAGCGTGACTGCACCCGAAACAGCGGCTCGAGGGCGAGCATCTCCGGGCCGCGCAGCTCGCCGCGGGCAGCCTCGCCGAGACGCTCGCGCAGCATCGCCGCGAGGGAGTCCGACATCGGCAGGCGACTCCCCATCCATCGCGGGATCGCGCCTTTCACGTTAGGCGCTCGACGCACCCACGCCTTCATGTCACGCACGCGCACGAACTCGAGCGGCGTCCCCGCGAAGACGAACCGATCGCCAGGTTTGAGCCGCGCGATGAACGATTCTTCCACGGAGCCCAGGCTCCCGCCGCGGAGGTACTGTACGGCGATGTGGCCGTCGCTCACGATTGTGCCGATCGACTGGCGGTGCCGCCGCGCGAGAAAGCTGTTCTCGACGATCCAGCGTCCGTCGCGCACGACGACGCGCGCGTACTCGGGATAGGCGTGCAGTGCGCTGCCGCCGCTCGACACGAAATCCAGCACCCATCGCCACTCGTCCTCCCGCAGATCGGCGTACGCGTACGTGCCCTTCACCTCGGCCTCGAGCTCCGCTGGGACGAAGCCCCCGCCTAACGCAACGGTCACCACGTGCTGCGCGAGGACGTCGAGCGGCCGCGTCACAGGGAGCCGCGCCTCGATCGAGCCCGACGCGATGCCGTCGCGCGCCGCCGCCACCTCGACCAGCTCGAGCGCGTTCGTTGGCACGCAGGTCACCCGACTCGTCGCGCCTGGGCGATGCCCGCTACGTCCCGCGCGCTGTAGCAGCCGCGCGATCCCCTTGGGGCTTCCCACCTGGAGCACGCGATCCACGGGCGAGAAGTCGACGCCGAGATCGAGACTCGACGTCGCGACCACGCAACGCAGCTTTCCGGTGCGGAGGCCATCCTCCACCCAGTCGCGCTTCTTTCGATCCAGCGAGCCATGATGCAACGCGATCGTGCCCGCCCAATCTGGCCGCGCGCCGAGGATGGCCTGATACCAGATCTCGGTCTGGGATCGCGTGTTCGTAAAGACGATCGCGCTCCGTCCCTCCTCGATCGCGACGACGAGCTGCGGCAGCATCTGGGTGCCGAGGTGGCCCGCCCACGGGAAACGCTCGATGACGGGCGGTATGAGCGCGTCGACAACGATCTCCTTCGGCTCGACGCCGCGGATGATACGGCCGCGATCGTTAGGCGCGCCCACTCCGAGTAGAGCGCGAAGCGCGACGTCCAGATTGCCGATCGTCGCGGAGAGGCCCCAGGTGCGCACGTCGGGGCAGAGTGCCCGCAGGCGCGCAAGCGCGAGCTCCACCTGAACGCCACGCTTCGTCCCCATCAGCTCGTGCCACTCGTCGACGACGACGAGACGGAGATCGCCGAAGACGTCCGCCACGTCCTCGCGCGTGAGGAGGAGCGTCAGGCTCTCCGGTGTCGTGACGAGGGCTTCGGGAAGGCGCCGCTGCTGGCGTGCGCGCTGCGCGGGCGACGTGTCTCCCGTGCGCGTCTCGACCCGCCATCCGATGCCTAACGCCTCGAGCGGCTCGCGGAGCGACTCGGCGGTGTCCGCGGCAAGCGCACGGAGCGGCGTGATCCAGGCGACGCGCAACTTGCGGGACGCGGGTCGCGGGGCGGGGGACGCGTCGGACAATTCCGATGCTTCGAGCAGCGGCCCGATCCAGGCGGCGAGCGTCTTCCCAGTACCTGTCGCGGCGTGAACGAGGCCGCTCTCCCCAGTTAGATAAGCGCGCCAGACATCACGCTGAAACGGGAAGGGCTTCCATCCCCGCGACGCGAACCACGCCTCGACACGTTCGAGCGCCTCGTCCATCACGAACTGACGTTAGGCCGTACGCCGCGCCCGGCGCCAGAGTAGCCAGACGAGTACCGGCGGCAAAACGACCACAACGCCGTAATAGCCAACCAGCTGAAGCCACATCCCGTCCCAAGTCACGCGGATGTGCGCCTCAGTGGCGCCGAGTCGGAATCCCAACTCGTTGTAGTCGCGCTCCATGCTGCGCCCCAGCGCGACGAAGAAGATGGTGAGAAGCGCCGCGGTGCCAACGATCCATGCGATGAGCAACGCCGCCATCGGCGCCGGACGCCATTGTCTGAGCCAATGCATGCTCGTTAGGCTCTCGCGATCTGCTTGTAGAAGAAGACGGTGTCGCACCACGAGCCGTCGGGATTCAGGGCGAAGTTCGGCACCTCGCCGACGCGCGTCCACCCCATCGACGTGTAGAGCCGCTCCGCGGCGGACCCCTTGCACGTGTCGAGCAGCAGGAGGGTGAAGCGCTGGGCGCGCGCCTGGTGCTCGAGCTCCTCCATGAGCGCGCGGGCGACGCCGCGACCACGCGCGCGGCGATGGACCATCAGCTTCGCGACGTCGGCGCGGTGCGGCTGATTCGGCGGCCACGCCGGCTGGAGCTGGACGGTGCCAACGATGCCGCTCTCGTCCCGAGCGACGAGGATCACCGTGCGCGGCGTTGCGCCGCTGAGTATTCCACGCCACCATGCGGCCGCGCCGTCTCGCGTGAGGTCGGCCATGAAGCTCACGCCGGCCCCGCTCTGAACGGCGTCGAGAAGGACGTCGCTCAGACCATCTACAGTGGCCTCGTCGTCCTCGGCGACGCGCTCGATTCTGAGGGTCAGGCTCTGCATGGTTTCGATGGGTTTCGTCGATTCCGGGCTCGGTCAACCGACGTGATAGTGAAGCTAGGCCGTGCCCACACCAACTGGAGATCTCCATGACCGCAACCTTCGTCAACCGCCCCGCGGCCACCGTGTCCTGGCCCGGCCGAATCGTGAGCAGCCTCGCCGGCGCCTTCATGGCGTTCGACGGCATCATCCACATCGCGAAGCCGGCGGCCGTCGCCGAGGCGTTCGCGCAGCTCGGCTTTCCACTGCGGCTCTCGATCGGCCTCGGCGTCCTCGAGCTTGTCTTCACCCTGCTCTACGGCATTCCGCGCACTGCCTTTGTCGGCGCGCTGCTCCTCACCGCGTATCTCGGCGGCGCCATCGCGACGCAGCTCCGTGTCGCCGCCGGCTGGTTCCCGACGATCTTCCCCGTGATCATCGCCGCACTCCTCTGGACGGGGCTGGCGCTCCGCGACTCGCGCGTCCGCAATCTCGTCGGAGATCGTTAGGCATGATCACCCCGGCGGGACCACTCCCGCCGGTGGCGTCTTCAGCTTCGGCGAGTCGTGCACGATCTGGCCGCCGAGGTAGGCCGTGCGAGCGACAACGCTCAGCGCCCAGATTGCAATGACGGCAACCGTGGTGCGCAGCCACACGGGAGGGAGCATCGTGACTTCCCTGCGGAGCATGCGCCACCAGGCGTACGCGCTCACGGCTCCCATGAGGAGCAGCGAGCCGAGCGCGAACGCCGCGGCGTCGTCGTGCTCCTCGACCATCGGTTTCATGATGTACCAGGTCGTACGCACCGCGTCCGCCGCCCGGTCGCCGGTGAAGAACGCTGGGTAGACGCTCAGGCCAGCCAGCGTTAACGTCGCGAGCGCGTACAGCCAGAGACCGCGTCGCCTAACGATGAGCGCGAGGAGGAGGACGCCGGTCCCGACGACGGTGAGGATGATCGGGAAGTGATTGATGAGCGTATGGACGTAGGGCCAATTCACGGGCGTCTCGGTGGAGGGTGATCGAGCCACGCGCGCAGCTCGGCGAGGTCTTTCATGTGAACGGTCGCGCCGTCGGCAGGCACGACGCCAGGACGGATGATCTGCACCGAGCGGAGTCCGAGGCGCGACGCGGCCGCGAGCTCGGACTCCGCATTGTCTCCGACGATAAGGACATCGGACGCATCGAGGCGGAACTGAGCCATCAGATCGCGAAAGATGCGCTCCTTGCCCCTGCGTCCGGGCTCGTCGATGGCGTCGACAACGATGGCTTCGAAAGCCGCTTCGATAGCCAGTGCGCGCACCTTGCTCTCCTGCAGCCGGCGAAATCCCGACGTGACGAGGAATCGCCGCTCGCCGAGCAGAGGTAATAGCGCGAGATCGCCGTAGCCCCGCATCGGCGCGCGCACCTCGATTCCACGAAAAGCTTCCCACCCCGCGGCGTGCATGCGCGGGGTGAAGCCATATCTCTCAGCGACGAAATCGAAAGCGTGCACCCAGCAGTCGCGAAACGCGGCGTCGAGCTCGGAGCGCGTGAGCGCGCCATCGTTGGCATCGCGCACGGCGGTGAAGACCGGCTCCAGGAGCTGCTCGCCGACTTCGTCCGCGGCGGCCAGACAGTTGTCGAGATCGAAGATGATCGCGCGCACGGGGCTGGAAGCTATCGCGAATCTCCACCAAAGCTCCAGCCACTCTCCACACCGCCTCCAAGCATTCGGACCGTGCCGGTCGCATCGTGCGAGCAACCCAATCACACGATGAGGAAACCATGGCGCGCATGTTACCCGATCCCACCTTCTACCCCTCGGCCAAGCTCGCGAGCGAAGCGCCAGCCGAGTCGCTGGCATATGTCGCGCTGCTCACTCCGGGGGAGAATGGAAAGCGCGACGCGCTCGGCGTCGTCGACACCGATCCCGCGTCTGCCGACTACGGTCGGCTCGTTGGCAAGCTCGAGCTGCCCAATGGCGGCAACGAGCTGCACCACTTCGGCTGGAACGCGTGCAGCTCGCATCTCTGCGCGTACGCCGCGAATCCGCACGTCGAGCGGCGGTATCTCGTGCTCCCGGGCACGCACAGCTCGCGGATTCATGTCGTCGACACCATGCCCGATCCGCGGCGCCCGAAGCTCACGAAGGTCATCGAAGGCTCGGAGGTGCTCGCCAAGACGGGCTACGCCGCGCCGCACACCGTCCACTGCGGACCGGACGGCATCTACATCAACGCGTTAGGCGGAGAGGACGGCGACGGACCGGGCGGGATCTTCATGCTCGACCACGAGACCTTCGAGCTGCGCGGCAAATGGGAGGCGAGCCGCGGGCCGCAGTACCTCGCCTACGATTTCTGGTGGCATCTCGGGCACGACGTCATGATCACCAGCGAATGGGGAACGCCGAACATGGTGTCGAGCGGTGTGAATCCGGAATTGCTCCTCGCCGGCAAGTACGGCAATTCGCTCCACGTCTGGGATCTGCGCCGCAAGGTTCACCTCCAGCGGCTCGAGCTCGGCGCCGAGCAGCAGATGGTGCTCGAGCTGCGTCCCGCGCACGATCCACGGCGGAGCTACGGATTCGTCGGCGTCGTGCTGAGTCTCAAGGATCTCTCGAGCTCCATCTGGATGTGGCTGCATAACGAGTCGACAGGCAAGTGGGAGACGCGCAAGGTGATCGAGATTCCCGCCGAGCCGGCCGATCCCGCCGACCTGCCGCCGCTGCTCCAGGGATTCAAGGCCGTGCCGCCGCTCGTGACGGACATCAATCTCTCGCTCGACGATCGCTTTCTCTACGTGAGCTGCTGGGGCACGGGCGAGCTGCGACAGTACGACGTGAGCGATCCGCTCCAGCCGACGCTCACCGCGGTACTCCCGATCGGTGGCATCGTTAGGCGGACGCCACATCCGAAGTCGCCGGGCCGACCGTTGAACGGCGGGCCGCAAATGGTGGAGATCAGCCGCGACGGACGCCGCGTCTACCTCACGAACGCGCTCTACACGCCGTGGGACGCGCAATTTTATCCCGACGGCATTCGCGGCTGGATGGCGAAGGTCGACGTGGGGCCCACGGGCGGCATGGGCTTCGACCCGCAATTTCTCGTCGAGTTCGAGGAGGGATTGCGGCCGCACCAGGTGCGTCTCCAGGGCGGCGACGCGTCGTCGGATTCCTTCTGCTACGCGGAGTGACATGGCCAACCACTCCTTCCCCTGGCTGTCCCTTCTCGCCCTCGGCGCCGCGCATGGGATCAACCCGGCGATGGGTTGGCTGTTCGCGGTCGCCCGAGGACTGCAGCGAAGGGACCGGCGCGAGCTATGGCGCGCGCTCGGTCCCCTCGCCGTGGGACACGCTGTCGCGATTGCGGTCGCTGTCGCGGCGGCGCTCGCGCTCGGCGAGGTGCTCCCGGTGCGTTGGCTGCGCTGGGTTGTCGCGGCGACGCTCGTCGCCGTCGGCGTGGCCGGGCTCACCCGTCACCGGCATGTGTCGTTAGGTGGCATGCGCGTCGGTGCGCGGGAGCTCGCGACGTGGTCGTTTCTCGTCGCGTCCGTGCACGGCGCCGGCCTCATGGTGCTGCCGTTCGTGCTCGGCCGTGGCGCCGCGACGCCGGCGGGCCTCCGGCATCATCACGACGCCGCGGTGATGATCGCCGGCGCGGCCCACTTCGACTCGTTAGGCGTGACGGCGCCGCTGATCCACACCCTCGGCTATCTCGCCGTGACGGCGACGATCGCCGTCGTCGTCTACGAGAAGGTCGGGTTGCGAATCCTCCGCCGCGCCTGGATCAATGTCAACGTCCTCTGGGCCGCTTCGCTGATCGCGGCAGGGGTGTTGACGGCGCTGCTCTGAGTGGCGCACCCGTCGTCGCTGGCGCGCGCGAAGCGTCGACGTCCTCCGCCAGAAAGCGGTGCACCTCGTCGACGAAGCGTGCCCACGCCGGCTCGTGCTCGAGGATAATGTGATTCTGGCTTTCGAGCGGCACGAAGCGCGCCCCGGGTATCAGCGCCGCCAGCTTGCGACCCTGGCTGAACGACGCGACGGCGTCGCCCGTCGCGTGCAGCACGAGCGTCGGCGCGCGCACCTGCGGTACGAGATCGAGCACGTCGATCGTCGACGCCGTCATGAGGAGTCGCGAACCGATCTCCGGCGTCGTCGTGACGCGCTGCAAATCGCTGAACCAGCGCATCTGCTCGGGTGTCCCCTCGGGAAGGAATCGGGCCGCGAAAAAGAGACGAAAGGCGGGATTGTCGTGCCCCCAGCCGAGGGGGATGCCGCGCATTACCATCGTCATCTCGTCGAGCTGGGCCTGCGTCTTCGACCGCGTAACGACGCCTTCGGCGTAGCCGCCATAGAGCACGAGCCTGGTCACGCGCTCCGGATGGCGTACCGCGTAGGCGATCGCGACGGCGCACCCTTGCGAGATGCCGAGCAGCGGGAAGCGCTCGAGGCCCATTGCGTCGACGACCGTCTCGAGGTCACGCACCCACGCCTCGAACGACAGATCTTCCACCTCGCGGTCGGAGAGCCCGTTGCCACGTTCGTCGAAGCGAATGAGCGTATGCTCACGAGAGAGCGCGCGCAGCCACGGTCGCCAGACGGGACTCTCCCAATCGTACTCGAGGTGCGTCATCCAGTTCGCGGGCTTCACGAGCGGCGGTCCAGTGCCGCTGGTGGCGTAGGCGATGCGCACGCCATCGGTCGCGGTGCAGAAGCGGATACTCTGCTCGAGCGCCGGCGGTGCTTGCGTCACGGTGGTCGCCGATTCGCGCTCGGCGACGTCGGCGACGACGCGGAAGCCGAGTCCGTGAACGGTGCGAATCACGCGTTGGGCGTCGCCATCGTCGCCGACGGCCTGCCGCGCGTGCTTGATGCGGCTGTTCAGGGTCGTCGGCGCGACGTAGCGATGCCCCCACACCTTGTCGAGCAGCTCCTCTTTGGTGACGAGCCGGTCGCGACGGCCGAAGAGGTACGCGAGCAGGTCGAAGACCTGCGGCTCGACGTGCAGCCGCTCACCCGCGCGCCGCAGCTCGTGCGCGCGCAGGTCGAGCTCGTACTCGCCGAAGGCGTAGATCGGGGTCGCGGCCGGGGAATTCTCCATCGGTGCCTAACATGCGTGGTCGATTCGCCGCTGGGTAGGGTTCCCGACAGCACTCGGAGCAGCTGATGCCAGGCCCGGGGAGACGAGTCATCGATGGCGAACCGGGGACAGGCAATGATCCGTACCTAGTCGCGTGGAAATGGTTAGGGCTCTCCGCGCCTTCCTTCCCATCATGTCGCGTGCGGAACAACAGCGAGAGCCTCGACATGTCCTACACGCTCTGGAGCCGGAACCGTCTACTCGGCGAGACCGACTTTGGCTTCATCTTTCGGGAAGAGGGTCACCGCTGCGGGTGGTTTCATCCAAGCGAGCGCGGTGAGCGGCTGATGCCAGCGGCCACGGGCGTCGCGCCGGCGATGCGCACCGAGTACACCAT
>JAJKIR010000059.1 GCA_021154325.1 Gemmatimonas sp. | reverse complement strand
CTGGAATGGGACGCCGGTGCTCGGCCGCTTCTCGTGGCACGAGCTGATGACGACCGACTACCGCAAGGCCTTCGAGTTCTACCAGAAGCTGTTCGGCTGGGAGAAGACGGGGGAGATGGATATGGGCGGCGGCAACATGTACTTCATGTACGGCAAGGGCCAACCATTCGGCGGCATCTTCAATCGCCACGGCGACATGATGAACATGCGGCCGTTCTGGATGATCTACCTGTACGTGAAGGATGTGAGGAAGGCGGTCGACCTCGCAACGAAGAACGGCGCGTCAGTGCACCGGCCGCCAATGGAAATCCCAGGTGGAGGCACGATCGCGATTCTCGCCGATCCGCAGGGCGCGGCATTCGCGCTGCACGCGTCGTCCGCCACCTCGTCGGGGTCGGGAACGGCCGCGAAGAAGAGTGGGTCGGGCTCGAAAGCTCGCGGCGGCGCACAAAAGAGCGCCCGGCCGGCGGCGAAGAAGAGCGGCGCGGCGAAGAAGCGTGGCGCTGCAAAGAAGCGCAGCGCCGCCAAGAAGGGCGCCGCGGCCAGGAAGCGCGGCGGTGTGAAGAAGCGAAGCGCCGCGAAGAAGAGCGGAGCAACGAAGAAGCGTAGTACAACCAAGAAGCGCGGCGCGGCCACGAAGCGCCGCCGTCGTTAGGAACAGGAGGATGACCGAATGCAGTACATGCTGGTGATCTACATCGATGAGAAGATGCTGAACGCGCTCCCTCCGGGCCGCTATGACGAGATGATGCGCGATTGTCTCGGCCATGCGGACGGACTGCGGCGCTCAGGGAAGCTGATCGAGAGCCAGATGCTCGAGGACCCGCCGACGGCGAAGTCGGTGCGCATCCGCGGCGGGCGTCGCGCCGTGACGGATGGCCCGTTCGCCGAAGCGAAGGAGGTGCTCGGCGGCTTCAACATCATCGAAGCCGACAGCCTCGAGGAAGCCACCGAGATCGCGGCGCACTTTCCGTGGGCGGAAGTGGGTTGCGTCGAGGTACGGCCGGTCAGGAGTATCGCTGGGGTAAGGTCGCGGGTTTTCGCTGATGCGATGAAAGCCGGCTAGCGGCGCGCTTTGCTCAGGGCTCGACGATGATGCGGGCCTCGGCGGTATCGCCAGTTGCTGTCATCGCGCGGACGACGTGAGTGCCGACGGCGAGCGGCCAGCGCGAGCTCGGGTGTGGGCGGCCGTCGATGGTCCAGCGGACCGCGGACGGGCGGTGGCCCGTGGCGCGCAGGGGGATCGTCGCATAACGAGCGTCGATGCCTGCCGGGATGGCGTAGCGGTCACCGTCGCGTGGTGAGAGGATTTTGAACTGCGCCACGGCGGCGTCGGACGTCGAATCCGACGGGTGCGCGAGCGCGTGCATTCCGCGCCGAGGGGTGAGCGCCAGCTCGGCGACCGGCGCGAGCCCATCGCGTGACCAATCCGCGTACTCCGCGGGGAGTGTCACCCGGCCGTTCTGCTCCCAGTCGTCGGCGCGAGTTGGCGCGGTGCCGGGGGCGAACCACTCGGTGAGCTGTGCACACTCCGGCGTCGCGCGCAGCCCCGAGAGGCGGCACACGGGCATGCTCACCGCGCCCGCCTGGGCCGGCGTCGTGAATGCGCCGGGCGATACATAACGAGCCGTGGCCATCACGGCACGGTGGAGCAGCGGGCCCGCGCCGGTGACGCCACTCACGCCCTGCATCGTGTGTCCGTTGAAGTTCCCGGCCCAGACGGCGACAGTGAAGCCGCGCGTCGTCGCCACGGCCCAGTTGTCGGTGAAGTGGCGGCTGGTGCCGGTCTTCACCGCTACGGGGAAGGGAAAGTCGAACGGCGTGCTGACCCCGAAGCCGGGGATGCGTGCCGCCGGATCGCTCAGAATATCGAGTACGAGCGCGCTCGCCATCGGCGACACCACGCGGCGGCCGCTCGTGCTCAGCGCAGCCCCGCGCGCGCTTGGGCGCCATCCCCACGGGCGCCAGACGCCGCCGTTCGCGAGCGCACGATACCCGTTCGCGAGCTCGACGAGCGTCACGTCCCCGTTGCCTAACGCGAGGCCGAGCCCGTAGTAGTCGGCGCCGCGGCGGAGCGACTCGAAGCCGGCGAGCCGCAGCGTGTTGAGCAGCGCCCCGGTTCCAACGCGCGACGCGAGCTCCACGGCCGGGACGTTGTACGAGCTCGCGAGCGCCTCGCGCGCGCGCACGGGCCCGCGGAAGCGGCGGTCGTAGTTGCGCGGATTGTACGAGCCAGTCGCCGTCGCGTACGCCTTCGGGATGTCGGGGAGCACCGTCGCCGCCGTGGCTCCTCCGTCGAAGGCGAGCGCGTACAGGAAAGGCTTGAGCGCCGATCCAGGCTGCCGCGCCGAGACGACCATGTCCGTCTGGCCGTCGTCAGGCGCCCAGAAGTTCGGCGATCCGACCCACGCCAGCACTTCGCCGGTCGTGTTGTCGATCACGACAGCGGCGGCCTGCTCGACGCCGCGGTCGTGCAGCACGTCCACCGTATGCCGCACCTCGGCCTCGAGCTCCGTCTGCAGCGGCAGATCGAGCGACGTACGGATCGGAGCACCGTTAGGCACGGCGCCGCTGTCGGCGAGCCAGCCCAGCACACGCGTCGTGAAGTGGGGCGCGAGGAACGGCGGCGTTCGCGGAGTGGCGACGAGCGGCTCGTGGCGCGCCCGCTCGATCTCGATGGCGGGCGCGTAGCCGAGGCGCTGCATGGAGCCGAGCACCCGGTCGCGCCGGCGGCGGGCGCGCGCCGGTGCCGCGTAGGGGTTGTCCCGCGACGGCGCGTGCGCCAGACCCGCGATCGTCGCTGCCTGGCCGAGGCTCACCTCGTTAGGCGACGTGCCGAAGTAGAGCGCCGCCGCGGCGCCGACACCGACTGTCGCCTGGCCGAGCTCGATGCGGTTGAGATACTGCTCGAGGATCTGCTGCTTCGTGAGGTGCCGCTCGAGCCGCAGCGCCCAGAGCAGCTGGGTGACCTTCCCGCCCCAACTCCGCGGCGAGTCCTCCATCAGCCGGGCGAGCTGCATCGTTATGGTCGACGCACCGGACACCACCTGCCGCGCGCGAAGATTGTCCTTCGTCGCGCGGCCGACGGCACGCCAATCGACGCCGGAGTGCTCCCAGAAGCGGCGGTCCTCAACCGTGACGAACGCGTTGATGAGGTCGACGTCGATCTGATCGTACGGCACCCAGCGCGCGTGTCTACCATCGGTAGTTCGCGTCGAACGCAGCGCGAGCCCGTTGCGGTCGAGAATCGTAACGCTCTCGTCCGCCAGAGAACGTGAGGCGGCAGGCAGCGGTGCCGCGATCCATAGCGCCGCGCCGATCGCCGCGACGGCCAGCGAGGCGCCGCACGCCACCAAGAAAGTCGTTAGGCGCCTCCGCACCCCGCGCCCCGCGTCCCTCGTCCCGCTCATCGCCCCGCGTCCCCCGTCCCGCTCATCGCGGTGTCACGACGAAGCTGCCGCCGTCACTCCGACCATAGACCGCGCGATTGTACATCTCCTCCGCATGCGCGGGCACCTTCACGAAGGTGCCGACGGTCGTCGCGCGCGCGACGTAGCTCGCGGTGTACGTGCCCGGCCAGAGGTACGTCGCCGAGTAGACCACGCGATCGTCGCGCAACTCGCGGTGATCGAATGGCGACCACCAGCCTGCCTCCCAGAAGCCGTACCACTCCGGCCCGTCGACGTGCTCCTGCTCGTCCTGCGGCTGCTCGCTGGGATCCTTGAGACCGGGGCCAGGAAGATTTGCCGCCGTGCCGAGGCTGAGGTCCACGGCCTCGAGGCCGGCGGGGAGCGCGTCGTCCAGCACGACGAACGTTCGCGTCGCGGGAACCGTTAGGCGGAGCCGCACGCGGACGAGATCACCTTCGGCCACGCTGGTCGTCGGCCTGCCGGTGTCGTAGCGCTCGTACCATCGTTCCAGACGGATGCCGTGCTCCTCCGGCGTCACCGGCTGCCTCGACGGGATCTCGGTGACGGTGAGGTAGTAATAGACGGCGCCATCGCCGGGGCCAGCGCGCATGACGAGATGCAGCGCGTCCTGACCCTGCTCGCGAACGAGGAGCCCTTGCAGGGTGACCGTGGAGTCACGCGCGGCGCCACTCTCGAGGAGAACCCGGGTGCCCGCGCTCACGCGCACCGGCCGGTCGCCCAACGTGGAGCGGCGCGCCTCGAGCGTCGCGAGCGCGCCAGCGGCGGTGCCGTAATCCTGCGTCGTCCAGTAGCTGTTCGCGGCGAGGCGTCCAGCTTCCACGAGCGCCTCGGCGAGCGGCCCAACGAGCTGGTTGTTGCGGTCGACGGCGAGCGTCGCCGTGAGGATGCGCGCGTAGGGCCGCGCATACGACGAGAAGTAAAAGTGCGGGAGCACGGAATCGGAGAGCACGGCTCTCCGTCCCTCCACGCGAACGAGCGGCCAGGTTGCTTCCATCAGCGCGCGCGCCGGCGCCATCTGGCCGCGGCGGGCCAGCACCTCGGCGAGCCGGGCGCGATCCTCGATCGCGAGCTCCGCCGCGGTCCGCAGCAGCTCGTTCTCGGCGGCGATGTCGGTGCGGCCGGCGCGGCTCAGGAAGTCGACCGCGGCAACGCGATCGCGCAGCTCGACATCACGGCGCGTGTAGAAGCTCGCCACCGGCGTGAAGCGCGCGACCACCGTGCCGTGCAGCGCCTGGCCCAGGTAGTCGGCGAGACGCGAGATGACGAGCGTGTCGACCTTCACACCGGCAGCGCGCGCGTCGAGCAACACGGCTCCGGCGTATGCACTGAGCCAGGGCGTGGTCCAGTCGTTCGAACCCCAGTAGCCGATCGCGCCGTCGCTCCGCTGGCGACTGGCCAACACGGCCACCGCGCGCCCGATCTCCTTCTTTGGATCGAAGCCGTAAGTCTTCTCGAACCCCTGCGGCTGATACCGGTACAGCGCGGTCAAAGCCATCGCCTCGCTGCTCACCTGCTCCGAACAATCGTACGGATAGACGCGCAGGTCGTGGTACATCGCGCGAATCGCGGTCAGCGGCGACACGCCGACGCTCAGCCTCAGTTCGGATCGTGCCGGATCGGTGCCGGCGGGGAGCGCGAAGGTCGCGGTGGCGCTGTCGTAGAGGATGCCGGCGATGGTGTGCGTCACCGGATGATGATCGGGACGGATCGGGATCGAGACGCGCACCGCATCGGCGTTCTGGTTGTCGGTGACGTCGAAGCGGAACGTGGCGCTGTCGCCGCGCGACGCCTCGAACGGGAACCGGACCTCGGTGCCTCGTAAGGCAGCGAGAGTGGCGGTGCGCTCGCCGGGTCCGCGAAGGGCAACGCCGCTTGACGTCGCTTTCACTGTCACTGGGACGGCAGCTCCGTCACGCCGGTTGATGACCGCGCCGGCGGTGAAGCTGTCGCCCTCGCGCACGAAGCGCGGCAGCGCCTGTCGCGCGAGCAAGGGGCGCGTGACGAGAAGGCTCGACTCGCCCTTGCCGTAACGGTCGCCAGCGGTGACGGCGACGGCCATGATCCTGAACGTCGTCAGGTTGTCGGGCAGCTTCGCTGTGGTCGTCGCGTTTCCGTCGGCGTCGGTGACGACGGAACCGAGGAAGAAGGCGGTCGTCTTGAATCGCGAGCGGAGAATGTCTGCTCCAGTCGCGCCGCCACCGCCGCCTGCTTCGCGCTTGCCCTTTTCGCCTTCGGGGATCTGCGGCGCGACGGAGGTCATGTTGCTGGCGAGGTGCATGCCGAGGCCACGCTCGCGGTAGATGAGGTCTATTGGATCAGGAGTCTTGTAATTCGTGAGCGCGAGCACCCCCTGGTCTACGGCCCAGAGGGTGACCTCGCTCTTCGAGCCGTGAGCGAGCGCGTCGCGCACGCGCACCCGCACGCGCGCACTGTCGGCCGGGCGGTACTCGGCTTTCTCCGGCTCGATGGCAACCGTTAGGCGTTTGACCTCGGGGGTGACTCGCAGCTCGGTGTAGCCGACGCGGATCGTCGGTCGGCCACCGTCCTCCATCGTCTTGGGCGGCGCGACGCGTCCGCGCGCCACGAGGATCGAGACGAAGACGTTCGGCGCGTACGCTTCGGTGATCGGGAATTTGAGGGTCGTCGAGCCGGAGCCGATGTGCACCCGGCGCTGCTCGATGAGGCCTTCACGCTCGACGACGACCCATGCGTCGGCGTTGGTGAACGGCGACGCGAAGAGAATGGTGGCCGTATCGCCCACGGCATAACGAGCACGGTCCGGAATGACGTCCATCTTGAACTGGGTCTCGTCGCTCCACGGGACCCAGCCCGGGCCGACGACCCAGCGCTCGATGCTGGTCGTCGCGGGATGCCCCGCGCGATCTGTAGCGCTGAAGCTGACGATGTAGATGCCGCCGTCGTTAGGCGATACGCCGCAGGTCGTCGTCGTGTCGGCGGTCGTGGTCACGGTGCAGTGAGAGACCGTATCGGAGACCCATTCCCCAACGAGCTCCGACACTCCGTCGCGCTCGCGCCTCACGCGGTGCCACTCGCGGCGGACGACCGTTCCGCTGATGCGAACGCCCGGCACGAGATGCCCGTCCGGCCGCACCGCCACGACCGCAACGGCCTGAGGAGAGCCGGTGCGCCAGAAATACGTCCTGCCTAACGGCTTGACGGCGATGTAGAAGTCGGCCGGGTAGACGATGGCCGACGTGCTCGCGCCGACTGCCTGGCGATTGACGTCCGTGACGGTCGCCTCGATCGTGAGGCGCGCCGGGCGGCCCTTCTGCGACTCGGGCGCGGCGATGCTGAAGCTGCCACCGCCGCGTGGATCGAGGGTGTCCGGCTTGCTCGCGAAGACGTGCTCCTCGCGGCTCTCGTCCTCCTCCCACCATCCGGACGTCTCACCGATGGACCAGGCGTCGAAGCCCGGAACCGAAAGCTCCCACGGCGACATGATCGTCTGCCTTGCCTGCCAGGAGACGGCGGCGCGGCCCATCGGCGCGCCGAAGAGATACCGCGCCTGCAGCTTCGCGGTAAGCTTCCCGCCTACGACGAGAGTGGAATCGGCGCTCGTCATGTCGACGAGAAACTCGGGCGGCCGGTACTCCGCGATGCGATAGCCGGCGCTCGCGATGGTGCGCCAGCTGCCGAGCCGCTTCACCTGGATGTCGACGTTGTAGTAGCCGACGGGTGCGTTCGCGGGAATGGTGAGCGACTGGTCCGAGGTGCCGAAGGCGGAAAGGGGGACCGTCACCTCGCGGAGCATCCCGTCCTCGCGGTCGTGAAACCGCCACTTGATGGAGTCGCCGGCCGGCGCCGCACGGAGCGCGCCTAACGAGCCGTCGCGCACGATCGCCTTGGCGTAGACGCGCTCCGTCGGCCGGTAGATGCCGCGCTCGGTGAAGAGGGCGCCGGCGACCGGGATACGGTCGTCGCCCCACGCGGCCGACGCGCCGAAGCGCCACGGCGAGAGGTCCGGATCCCACTGGTTGATCGCGACCACGGCGCGATCGGCGCCCAGTTGAGCAGTTACGAAACCCTCGAAGCCGGAATAGCGCATGGGCGGATCGTCGCCCTCCGCCGGCGGCGCGAGCGTGCGCAACGACGCGAACCGCGCCAGCCCGTCGGCGTTCGTCTGAGCCGTGGAGAGCTCGCGACCGAACGGATCGTGGAGCACGACCGTGGCTCCCGCGCGCGGCTTGCCGTCGCTCACGCCTGTGACCCAGACTGCGCCCTCGGTCGAGCCGATCTTTGCGTGCACGCCGAGGTCGGTGACCTGGACGATGGTGCCGGACGAGCTGCTCGTCTCCGCCTCACCGCTGGCGCCGTTGCCCTCGATGCGCACCGCAAGCAGGGGCGACGTATGAGGGCGGGCTGCGTCGATGGTCGGGAGGGGAATGCCGGTGATCAGCGGCTGATCCCGCAGACCGGCGCGCACCGGGAGCCGCTGGACCGTCGCGCCGCGTTGCAGCTGGCTCCAGAGCGAGTCGTTGCGCCATCCATAGCGGTTCAGGATCTTCGGGACGAGGCTGTCGGGAACCGGCGCGATCGTCGCCACGAGGGTGTCCACGTTCACGTGCTCCACGGCGAGCGTGCGGTAGCCGCCGACGCGCTCCACGAGCTCATGGCCGATCGGGTGAACGATCGTCGGCGTGAAGCCGGTCGTCGTGTAGCCAGCGGCGGGATTTCCGCGTAGCGGCTGGCCGTAGACGTCGCGCAATGCGGTATCGGCCACGACCGCGTAGCTCACGCGCGGCTTGAGCTTCGCGTCGAGCGTCCAGTACGTCAACGCCGAGACAGTATCACGAACTCTGAACGGCGTTTGCGGGATGAGACGCAGACGCTTCGCGACCTCGGAGCCCTTGATGGGATTCGAGAAGACGATCGTCAGCGGCCCGTTCGGGCAGCTCTGGGAGTACGCCTCGTTGCACTTGAGCGACTCGATGTGAAGATCACCGTACGTCGAGAAGGCCCAGCGTGCGGTGCCGCGCGAACCCTCCGCGCTCAGCTCGGAGGGTGCGATGAGTTCCGCGCGGCAGCCGCGCGGCAGCGGCGCGCGCGGCGCGAGCTGCACGACGCGTCGCAACGAGTCGGTCGAGTGATCGCGCTCGTAGCCGCCTGCTTCACGGATGTCGCCGCGGTCGCCGCTTTCGATCGGACGCTGGGACACGGCGTCCAGGCGGATTACCTTGTCGCCGCCGCAGGTCGCGCTCATCTCGATGTACGCCGTGCCGGTGAGTGTCGGCAGATCGACGGGCGACGAGTACACGAGGGCGAAGCGCTGATTCGGCTCGACGTGATCACCGCCGCCGGACGACACCGGTGTGCCCGCGAGCAGCAGCGGGCCATGCACGCGGAAGGTGAACTGGTACGGCTCGGCGAGCGCGCTGCCGTCCATCGCGCGAAAGTTGTTGGAGACGGCGATGGTGTAGCGCGCGCCGGACGTGAGCGGCGCCGCCGGCGTGAGGCGAATCGTCACCGGGTCGCGCCACTCGAGACGACCACGCACCGCCGGCTCGATGTGGAAGATCGTCGCCGGATCCACCGATCGGTCGAGCGAGCCGGCTACCGGCCGATCGAAGGCGACGCTGATCTGCTGCATCGGGCCAGCGTCGGCGGTGGGCGTCGCGCGGACCACTCGCAATGTTCCTATTTGCGCTCGGGCTGGCGGGGTCAACACGACGGCCGCGATGGCGGCGGCGAGCAGGGGGATACGCATCGGTGGTGGTTTAGTAGATGATCAACCTTCGCACGGCCGCCCGAGATCGCATTCCTCGATCACGGGATCATCGGCGGTGGCGGCGCGGTTCTCTCGCGTCCAGTGGATGCGCCCGAGCTCGTCCGTCCAGTAGCTCCGCACGCCGTCCACGCCGAACTCCACGGGTCTCGCTTCCATGATGTAACCGGCGGCCGTCGTCTCCGTGAGAGCGCGACGCGGCCGATACACGAGCGAATACGTGCCACCCATGACGTCACTCGCGAAGCGTGAAGAGACGGAGAAGAGCATGTCGCCATCGGCGTCGATCCACTCCCGCCTCGTGCATCCTCGCGACTCGACGCGGACTGGAAACACTATTCCCTGGTAGTCGATGGGCTGATGCAGACATTCCTGAATCGAGCGGAGCTCCTGGACGGGCGAGTCCACGATCTCGAGCTGCTCGCCTGGCGGCGGCAGCGGCGAGTCCGGGGCCTTACGATGGTAGAACATCGCATCGTCGCGCCCCAGGAGGTCGGCGTAATACACCACGCCGGATTCGTCCGCGTAGTACTGCTTGCGCCAGAACGCTTCCTCGCTCATCGGCTCGGCCACGAGCCAGAAGCCGGTGACGCGGCCGGTGCTGTCCGGCGCATTCGCGGCGTAGCGCACGCGCGAGTGCGCGAGTGTGCCCGTCATCGATGCCGTGTCGAAGCAGGCGGTCCCGCCGGGACCCACGGCGCCGAGGTCGCGCGGGAAGCCCTCGTTAGGGTGCTCACTCTCGTACCAGTAGAGGCAGTTCTGGACGCGACGTAAGAGTTTACGAACATCGACGTTCGCCTGCGCGAAGTGCTTGCTCCGCTCGTCGCGCTTCGCGATCTCCCTCGTCTCGACGTTGCTGGCGATCTTGAGAAAGACCGGCAGGCCCACGAGCACATAGCCAACGGAGATGGCCCACCCGCGGAACCACTCGTGATTCGTGAGGAGATCGATTCCCGCGCGCGCGCGGTAAGCATGCTTGGCGAGATAGGCGCTGGCGAAGAAGAGCGGGATGAAGAGCACGTACCCCGATGTCGGCATTACGTCGCTGAGCATTCCGTGGGCTGCCAGCAGGTAGCCCATCAACAGCCAGAGGAGGCCGCCGCCGCGTGCCCAGATCACACGCAGGCTGTCGCCGAAGAGCGCGACGTCGATGATCAACAACATCGCGGTCCATCCGAGGCCCGTGGCAGCGCCAATCGCCCATGTCGCCCCCTCTCGCTTCAGTGCGCGGCCAACGAGAACGAACGGACCGGCCGCGAAGAGCATGAAGAGGATGGGCAGCCAGACCGTCGTGCGCGACCAGGACGGCTGGAAGAGCGCGGCGACGATCGCTATGGGCAGCATGAGCCCCGCGACGATGAGGGAGCAGTCCGCGGCGTAGCGGATCGCGGTGCCTGGGTCGGCGGTGGCGGGGGTCGTGCGAACGGCGTCAGTCATGGAGAGGCGAGAGGGGACACCTACCGACGCTCCCGCCGTGGGGCCCGTCACGTTCGCCTCGTCGAGATCGAGGCTAGGGCGAGCTCTCCCGCGCGACACAGCGCGTCGTCGATTCCGCCAGGCAGGTATCGATGACGTGCGCGACTGCTGCCGCCCATGGCTGGCCGCCGGCGTCCAGCCCCGAGTTCGCGAGCACGACGATCCAGAGGCCGCTGTCGAGAAGGCGCACCGTGCTGCTCTGGCCCACGCGGATGTCGTAGCCCGAATGCCAGACCTCGCGGCGCCGATCGCCGTCCATGTAGATGCGCGCGCCAAACGAGTAATAGACGTCGCTGCCGCCTTCGCGCCTCACGAGTACCTTCCCCCGCTCGAGCTCCTCGCGGGATTCCTCGGACAGGATCCTCCCGCCGCGAAGGGCGCGGGTCCACTTCAGGAGATCGCTCGCAGTTCCAACGAGACCCGTGGCGCCGCGGTCTGCCCAATCGACGGGGGTGCTTCCGCCGCGGCAGGGCGGCGGAACGGCCGGCGCACCAGCCGACGGCGCGATCGAGACGTTAGGCGCGAGCCGGCCACAGAAGCCGGTGTGGGTGAGACCAGCGGGGATGAGCAGCGCGCGCTCGACGAATGCCTCGTACGGCACGCCCGCCACCGACTCGACGATCGCGGCGAGGACGGTGTAGTCCTCGTCCTCATAATGGTAGGAATCGCCCGGCGGTCGACGCAGCGGCTCGGCGAAGATCGCTCGCACTGCCGCCTCGCGCTCCGTGATTCCTTCGGCGGCACCGGATGGCGCGATACCGGAGGTGTGGGTAAGGAGTTGCTCGACGGTGATGGCACGCGCGTCGCGGGACAGGCGGCGGAAGAAGTGATAGAGCGAATCGCTCAGCGCGAGCTTGCCCTGATCGACGAGCTTGAGGACCGCCGCCGCCGTGAACTGCTTCGTCGTCGACGCGAGCCAGAAGGCGTTCTCGGTCGTTAGGCCGCGCCGGCCGGAAGGTGTGTAGGCGCGATCGAGGAGAACGCGTCCGCCGCGCTCAACGAGCACGACGCCCGAGAAGCCCGCCGAATCCGCCGTTCGCCGCAGCCATCGCTCGAGGGCAGGGAGATCGGGTCGCTGGCCGACCTGGTGGCCAGCGCTGGCTGGCCACACGAGTCCGACGAGGAGCAACGCTGCGAATCGTCTCACCAGCAAGCGTGAGTGGGTCAGCGGTTCAGCCAGTACGCGACCTTGATGAGGAACGTGTTGTCCGGATGGAGTCGGAAGAGATCACGATAGTCCGTCATCCAGGAATTCTCGGCGAACTTGTTCTCGTAATCGTCGCGGCCGTGCGTCCAGACGAGATACAGCGTTGAGCCGGGACGATACTCCCATCGCAGCACGGAGTTGCTCCGCAGCGACGTCGACTTGAACGAGCTGTCGGCGTCGGGCGGCGGCGTGTACGCGCGGAAGCGGTCGTCGTAGTGCGCTGCGCCAGGCGTCGCGCTCGTCTCGCGGATGTTGGTGTAGTGCCCCGTCGCCACGAAGGGCTGGCCGTAGAACTCGAAGGTCAGGTCGCGGGTGAGCGCGTAGCTCAGCTGCGTGCTCAACGAGATCTGCCGCTGGTCGAGATGAGCAAACGTATAATGCGTGATGCTCGACGCGTCGGTGAAGTTGCCGAACCACTGGGTGTTGTCCTGACCCCAGTAGAGATTCGTGCCGAGCTGCGCCTGGAGACGTGTCGAGAAGCGGAAGCTGACGTAGGGGCTGAGCGACGTGCCGTGGGTCCGTCCCCCGTCGCCGAAGTTGAGGTTCGCCCACATCCCTCCCGAGATCGGCTTCCGCTCGTCGGAGTTGATACCGCCCCACGGATAGAACCCTCTCGATTGCCGGAGCAGCGGCCCGCCGCGCGTACACCGGTCGCAGAAGCTCGGCGTGAGATGCGCGAAGGTGCTGCCCAGGTGAACATTCCAGTTGTTCAACAGGCCCAGGTGCCCGTTGAAGTTGAACGCGTTCTCGAGCCGCGTCCCGGACGTGTTCCACTGCTCCCAGTGGTTCCCGTTCACCTGCAGCCAACGATAGATGCCGTGCGCGTTCTGAAAGGTGAGCGCGCCCCACGTGCTCCAATCGAGGATGTCGGCGCGGCGGAGATAGCCGAGGTCATTCACCTCGAAGCCGGCCGACTGCCTGAGGATGCTCGACTCAAAACGGGTGAAGCCACCGCCGTACTTTCCGAACTTGAGCTGTTCCTCATGGCCGCCGAGCGAGGTGCGCGTCGGATCCTCGACGAGCTTGTCCCCGGGCTGCTGGTAATAGTGCACAGAGGAGCGTTGGGTGCTGTCGATCGCTTCGGCGGAACCGACCACCTGCGAGGCGGCGAACTGGCCGAAGAGCTCGTACTCGCTCTTGTGAAAGCGGTTGCGGAAGGTCGCGCCGCCGGTGTAGGCGCTGCTGTGGAGATACGGCGAAGTCCAGCTATCGAGACCGCGATTGACGGCTGTGCCGATGATGCTGATGCCGGCCTCGCCACCGCGCAGATCTTGTTGCGCACGAATAACCGCATAGTTGGTCGGCGGCTCGACCGTATGGGCGAAGGGGCCGTTCACGCGTTCGGTCGCGGCGTCGAGGAGGCCGAACGAAAGACCATTGCCCGTGCGCCCTGTGAGCTTCGTCGCCGCGGCGATCGGCGTCGCGTTCGGCGTGCTCGCGTCGCCGTAGTAGTCGCGCAGCGACGGCGAGCGGCCGATGCGGCGCGAGTAGAACAGCCCTTCGTTCGTGCTGCAGTCGACGACGATGTAGCAGTTGAGCTGGAACTGATAGAGTCCCGTCCCCTCGACGAAGAAGGGGCGCTTCTCGGCGTAGAACGTCTCGAACGCCGACAGGTTGAGCACCGCGGGGTCCGCCTCCACCTGGCCGAAATCAGGGTTGACGGTGGCGTCGAGTGTGACGTTAGGCGTCAGGCCGTACTTGATGTCGGCACCGGCGGAGAAATCCTGGCCGCGGCCGAAGCGCGAGTTGGCGAGGTTGCGTTGAACGTTCTTGGTCACGGCATAGGGTGTGACCTCGAGGCGCTGCGCGCTGGAGATGCCGCTGATCCCGTCGAGCTTCCCAAGCTGCGACGCGAGTCCGTTGCGGTCGGGCGAGTACACGGGCCACGCGTCGCGCTCGACGAGCCGCTCGATGTCGCGCCAGACGCCGAAGCCGAAGGTGTGGCTCCGCTGGTTGGCGTAGCGGAGCTGCGACAGCGGGATGCGGAACTCGGCCGTCCAGCCTAACGAGTCGACCGTGGTTGCGGCGTCCCAGACGCCATTCCAGGAATCGTCTTCCTGCGAGTCGTTGCTGATCGAATAGTCGCGCTTCACGCCGTCCGGGTTCACCGCGAACTCGTACCCCGAGCGCTTGTCGCCATAGGAGTCGATGAGGATCTTGATCTGATCCGACGGGCCGCGGACGTCGCGTCGCGACAGCGCGTGCATGATGCTGTCGGGATGCGGATCGTACATCCGGACGAAGACGTAGAGGTTGTGCTCGTCGTACGCCGACTGAAATTCCGTACGGAAGGTCGGGTTGCCGTCGACGTGCGGCGCGAACTGCCGGAAGTCGGAAATCTTCGGCGCGCTCTGCCAGATGGGGTCGGTGTTGCGACCGTCGAGGACGGGCGCCTCGCGGGTGCGCACGGCGACGGCCGCGATCGGCACGGAGGGCCCGCGATCGGCGGGCTTCGAGACCGGAAGAGACTTCTGCGGCGGCAGGACGAGACTGGCGCCGGTGAGGAGCGCGTGAAGGAGCATGAGTGATTCCGTACGAGACCTGCGTTGGACAGCGCCCTGGGACGAATGGTTGGGGTGCGCTGTTCGGTGCTGCGTACGGCGCGACGCGCGAGCGAGTTACGTCTCGGCTGTCGAGTATTGGATCTCGATGAGACGCACGGCCGGATGGCGGCGCAACCATTCGAGGAACGCCTCGAGTGGCTCGGGCATGTGCTCTTCGCCGAACGTGAAGGCCGCCATGTGTTGCCCTCTGTCCGAAGGCTGCACGCTGGTTCCCGCGAACGCCATTCCCGGCACGAGTCGGGCGACCGCGTCCGTCTTGAATTGCTCGAGCAGGGCTCCGTTCTCCTCCACCTCGTTGCCCCCGTAGACCGACACGGTCGCCGCGAGCGTGCCGTCTCCCCGAGCGATGTGAACCGGCAGTGGGTGGTCCGGCATCGGGTACTCGGGATACGACAGGAAGCGATAGCCGAGCGCGGGGCCCCGCTCTTGAGCATACGCTAACTGGCCGACCACGAGCCCGAATGGCTCGACCCAGCGGCTCATTCGGAGCCGGCCGACATGCACCGGTGTGAAGCCCGCGTCCCGCGCGAGTGTGTCGGCGACGTCGTTGGCGCGGCGATCGTCGCCGCAGATCAGCACCTCCGGCCGCTCGCTACTGGCGATGTCGAACAGCGGTGGCCTAATGAGCTCCGACGGGATCGTGTTGAAGGCGGCGACGACGCGGGCGCCGGGAAGACGTCGCGCGAGCTCCTCGGCGCCGGACGTATCGTGCGCGATGGCAAGGTCGGAGTCGTCCGGACGCATCGGCAGCGAGCAGGTGACGACCGTCTTGTTCGCGAAGGCGTCGGCCCCGCCCGCGGTCTCGAGCGCGTCGTCCAGCCGATGCCATGGCACACTCACGAGCACGACCTCGCACTCGGGTACGGTCTCGTTAGGCGCTGCCGCGATCGCGCTGTTCCCTGCGGACCGCGCGAGCTGGTCGAGCTTGGCCCGGTCGCGCGAGTAGGTAAAGGCGACGGAGTGGCCGGCGCGCGCCCAGGCGGTGCCGAGCGCGCTCCCCATCAGACCGGATCCGAGAATGGTGATGAGCATCGTGAGGAACGACTGGCGAGTGGCTGTAGCGATCGTTAGGCAGATGATTCACATCAAGACGGTTCTATCTTACTGTCGTAGGAATCTCGTGCTTCGAGAGAATCTCCAGTCCCTCGGCGGCGACGCCGCGCACGCTCGCCGACGTGGTCCCGTAGGCTCCAAATACCCAGAGTGCCGGCTGCCCGCGAACGGCGGGATAGAATGCCCCCGGTTGCGCGCCGTCGCCGGCGAATACTGTGACTGAATCGGGGAGATCGAGCCTGCCGCGCCACTGAGTGCCCCAATACATCGCGACGCGAATGCGAGGACGGCTACCGAGCGAGCTCTCCTGGAACGCTGTTCGCCCACCCATCGCGAGCATGAGACGAAGATTCTCCGTGATGTCGGCGAGGACGACGCGTCGGAGGAGCGGGCCGCCGGAAGCAACGATGATTTCCGGCGCTGCAAAATGCGGTGCGTCTCGCGACGGAGCCCAGCTCGCATGGAGCCAGAGTGGCAACGCCACTGCTGCTGCCGTCATCCATTTGGTCATGGTGTCTCCCTGAATCGTTAGGCGATCGAGCGCGAACTGTCACGAAACAATCCAACTGCGCATCGATCCATTACGGCCGCGGCCATGATGGTCAGGCGACGCGAACCCGCATCTTCCGTGATGTCAGGCGGTTACGAGGTGAACTGCTTTAATGGGCAGAGGGACTCGCACTTGCCTGGAGACTCCGCGTCCGCCCCCACGTTCAACTACATCGCAACAACTGGAGTCTTCCGTGGCTACTCGCTCTCTCCTCCTCGCCGCCCTGTTCTCGGCCAGCGTTCTCGCTTCGGCCTGCACCGATCTATCGCCAATGTCGCCAGCAGTACCGATCGCCCCCGCATTCTCGCAAGGATCCGGAAGTGGAGGAAGCGGAGGTGGTGGAGGTGGCGGTGGTGGAGGTGGCGGCGTTCAGCTACCCCCGGCACCGCCGCTCGCCGGCCCCATCTATCTCCGCGACTCGTTCGGCTTCGACCCGCTCGGAACCGGTATGCCGATTCGCTACGACGCCGCTGGTAACGCGGTCTCCGTCTTCCTGTCGAAGAGCATCAATCAACTCCGCGCCGAGTGGCCGAACACGAGTGCGGAAGTGTGGATGACACCGGACTCGCGGCAGACGCCGACATGGGCGTTCGCCTCTGCATCGCTGGATCCGACCGCGGTCGAGCCCGCGGGATCATACGACCAGCCCGGAGAGAACGGGGTGCTGGCGAGCGACGTCACGCCCTCGACCGAGTCCAACAACGATGCCTTGCTGCCATTCGCGCAACCGGCCGGACCGATCAAGGTCTCGGTCAAAGCGATCGCCGGCTGGTACACGACCGCCGTGGGATTCACTCCCTCCGGCGCCTTGGCCGGCAACTTCGAGAGCTCCGCTGCCGCCTGGATCGTACTCCGTATGCCGCGCACGACGCCGGGTGGCCTCGGCAGCGTCGCAACGTGGGAGCTCCACACCAACGGCCTCAAAGGGCAGATGGTGTCCGGCACGGTCGTACTCCAGAACTACAACGAGATCGCGGTCAGCTACGATCCGTCGACGGGAATGGTCGTCGGTTCGGTGCAGGGCGTACCGACGGCGGCGATTCCGTTCGCGGTGACCGGCGTGAAGTACGTCGGCTTCCAGGGAAACGGCATCGTCAACGATTTCCGCGTCGAGGCCAGCGCGATCGCTCCGTAAGCGGTATGGCGCCAGGACGGCCGGGTTACCGTGGGTTGGGTGCGCCTTGCCTAACGGGCCCGGTCGAACTGCGGCGGCTCGGAGGTGTCGCGTAATGGCTCGAAGAGCGTGCGTGGATACGCCACCTGCAGCTCCGGTGCTTCGTCAGGCGTGAAGTAGCGCAGCTCCAGCGCCTCGCCGTCCGCCGGTGACAGAGCGCCGCCGACGACCTCGCAATCGAAGACGATTACCGTGTACTCGGCTTCGTCGCCGTTCTCGTAGCGGACGCGGAAGCCCTGCCCGCCGAATACGCCGGCGATGCGCGTGGGCCGTACCTCGAGGCCGGTCTCCTCGCGTACTTCGCGCGCGACTGCGTCGGCGGGCGTCTCGCCGGGGTCGATCGCGCCCGCCGGCAGTCCCCACTTACCATTGTCCGCGCGGCGAATGAAGAGGACGCGATCGTCGGCGTCGCGCACGATCCCGGCGACGCCTGGCAAGAGGAGGAGACGGCCGCCGACCAGCGCGCGCAGGTCGCGAAGATAATCAGAGATGGGCATCAGAGCGTCGCTGCAACCGCACAACCCGAGCCGACTCCGACAATATGAAGGCGTGACCGCTGGGCGGCCGCTTCTCCGTTTACTGGGTGATACTGGAGGAGGCTCCCGGATGCTCAGCAATCGCTACCGAATCGTGTTTTGCCTTGTTGCGGCCGTCGCTGGCTGCGGCACCGACAGCGCGCCTGCCACTGCGCCCCAGCCGGACCCTCTCCCCGCTGTCCTCCTCGAGGACATCGTCGTCCCGCGCCTTCCGTCGCCGTACTACCACTTTGCGTACGACCCGACAGGGCGCATGACGAACGCGTCCTTCGCGTCGGGCCTCACGAGCTACACGCTCAGCTACACCAGCGGCCGGCTGAGCGAGATTCAGAACACGATCGTCGTGAATCACGACCGGCTCGTCTACAGCTATGACAATGCCGGAAACGTCGCGCAGGTAGACTATGTGGGCTCGGCCGGCGTCTTCACGCAGGTCCGCCTGGCGTACGACGGCGCGAGGCTCGTCCGCCTGGAGCGCCAGCGAAAGACCGCGAGCGGATTCGTCGTCGATAAGACGATGACGATGGCGTACGGTGCGGACGGGAATCTCTCGGATCTCACGGAGCATCTCCCGGCGATCGATGGCGTGCAGCCCGATGCAACGTTCACCGACCATTTCGAGAATTACGACAATGGCATGAACGTCGACAGCTTCGAGCTACTGCATCAGGAGTTCTTCGACCATCTCATTCTGCTCCCGCGCGTCCAGCTGCAGAAGAACAATCCGCGGCGCATCACCCATACCGGCGACGGCGATCACTACGTCGTCGAGTACACGTATGGCTTCGACGCGCAGAACCGTCCGGTGAACAAGGCGGGCATTCTGACGTTCACGAGCGGCACGCAAACTGGCCAGCAGTTCGAGGTCGGCGCGACGTACAGCTACTACTGAACGGATTCGCCGCGGCGAAGATCGCTCGCGCACTCGGTGCAGAGCCACCAGTCCCGCGCCGCGTCTGCCGATGCCAGGTCGGCTTGTTGCCAGAGGAGGAGAATCTGTTCCGCCGCTGGCCGGCGGTGGCAACGTTCACAGTGCTCCGGTCGTAGGGAACGTCGCGGCTTCTGCTTATGAAACCAGCTCATTCGTTGGCGCTGGCAAGGGGGAAAGGCGCGCGCTACCGATTGGTGCCGAAGCCGATGCGCGGCTGGCCCCCGGCCTGGCCGCGTAAGATCAGCACGTCGATGATGCTCTCGTACGGAACGACGGCGCGGCTCACCGCATTCGAGCCTTTGGCGTGAAAGACCTGTTCCTGCCATTGCTCCTTCCAGATCGCCTCGTTGCCTCTGAGATCATAGGCCTCGAGAACGACGTAGCCGTTCTCGACGGAGAGGATCTTGTGCACGCGATGGAGCTGGCCATTACGCAGGCGAATCTCGACGACGGCAGCGTCGCCTATGGTTGCCACATCTTTCGCGAGTCGGTGCTCGAAGTAGGCGCTGTCGATCATCTGGGTCTGGTGAGAGTGCCAGCGGAATCTGCCTAGTACTGACGGTCAGAAGAAGTAGCTCAGGCGCCCTTGTTCTTGTCGTCCCAGGCTTTCGGCTCCCAGAGCTCGATCTTGTTGCCGTCCGGGTCCATGATCCACGCAAACTTGCCGTTCTCGTGCGATTCCGGTCCTTGAACGATCGTCACGCCGCCGGCACGCAGCTGCTCGAGCAGCTCACCGAGGTCGTCGACGCGGTAGTTGATCATGAACGACGAATCGCTTGGGCTGAACCACTTGCTGTCCTTCCCCGCGACGTGCCACACCGTGAGGCCGCCGTCCTCGGCCTTGTCGTCTGGCCATCTGAGGACGGCGCCGCCAAAGTCGGCGAGCGGCATGCCCAAGTGCTTCTGATACCATGCTGCCAATGCCGCGCGGTCGCCAGTGCTCTTGAAGAACACGCCGCCGACGCCGGTCACCTTCGCCATTCGTCGCCTCCCGTTGGTCTTGCTGCCTAACGATCTCGTTGAATTGCGCCAGCGCTGGTCGCGGTCCGGCGAAACGCAATTGTATGATCGCCCGCCCACGCGGCGAAAGTGCGAGCCGGCATTCCCAAAATATCCTCCACTGTGGATGTCACGAACGCCGGATGACCGAGCGTCGCGCGCCACGCGGAGAGCAGCATCTCCACCGCGGCTCCTGGCCAGGCTCCCGCCGTTTCGCGACGGAACTCGTCAGGCGACAGCTCCTCGAATCGGAGCGGACGCCCAAGCGCTGCTCCAATCGCGTGGATCTGCGCTGCCTGGCTGAGTGAAGCCGGGCCGGTCACGACGACGTCGCGCGAGTAGGGCTCATCGTCGAGCAGCAGGCGCGCGGCGACCGCGGCGATGTCGCGCTCATCGATCGGCGCCGTCTCAGCGTCACCGAACGGCCAGCGCACCACATCGCCGAGCCGAATCTGCGGTGCCCACCAGAGCAGCGCGTTCGAGGCAAAGATTCCCGGGCGCAGAACAACGCAATCTGCCGCCGTCGCGGCCAGCAGTCGCTCCAATTCGGCATGCAGACCACGCAACGGGTTCGGCTGCTGAAAGAAAGGGTGCGGCGTTCGGTGTGGCGACGAGAGGTAGACAACGCGCCGTCGCTCTCCTGAGGGTGCCGCCGCAAGCCGCGCGATGACGGCCTCCGCGCTCGCGACTGGAGCCGTCCAGACGAGGAAGCTGGCATCGATCCCGTCGACAGCGGCGTCGAGCGACGACGGAATGGTGAGGTCCCCAATTGCGATTTCGACATCGCGTGGGAGCCTTGCTTGATCCGGCCGTCGTGTGAGCGCGCGGACGCGGACGCCGGCGCGGAGAAGCTCGTCGACGACGAGACGCCCCACTCGACTCGTAGCCCCAGTGACGAGGACAGTCGGCACAAGCTCAGGTTGCATGATCGCCGCTCGCGTTGGCTTGTGTCGTCACGTCATAGAGTGGATCAGCCACACCACAGTGGATCGCGAGAGCTTCATGTGCAGTGACGTGGTGCAACTAGTGCCGCCAGAGCCACTCGAGTGCTTCGGGTAGTGTTTGCTGCCGCACGTCGCGATCGACATGGAACGCGTTGCGGGCGAAGACGAATTGATAGTGATACCCTTTGGCCGCGAGCGCGGCGGCCATGCGCTCGTTCGCGAGCACCCAGTCGTGCATTCCGTCGCGCATTGGGTTCGGGTTGAGCAGATCCTTATCGCCGACCATCATCCAGATACGGATTGGCTTGGGCGGGCTGTTCGGGATCAGATGCTCGTGATACTCCCACGCACCGTGCGGCGTCTCCGCGCTCGACGGCCACTGTTGGTTCACCGCCGTGAGTGAATAGGCGAGCACGCGGTAGTAGAGATCGGTGCGATACCAGGCCATGGTGAGCGCGGCGGCGCCGCCGGAGCTGTTTCCCATCGTTGCCCGCTCGTTGGGATCTCTGCTCAGCGTCACACCATACTGGCGTTCGACCAGCGGCAGTACCTCCGTTTCGACGAACTCCGCGTAGCGTCCGGACATCGTGTCGTACTCGAGGCCCCGCTCACTCCCCTGCGCATCGCCACCACCATTGCCAATCGAGATGGCGATCATAACCGGGACGCGCTCCGCGGCGATGAGATTGTCGAGGGCGACGAAGAGAAGCGAGTCGGGCCCGTCAGCGCCCACGATGAACGGCGCGGCGGTGCCTCGGACATACTGCGCCGGCACGTAGAGCGCGACGCGACGCGTATACGGCGACGGATGACTCGTGGTGACGACGAGCTTTGCCGAGTCGGCAGGGTCGGGAACGCCGAAGGTGCCGGAGTCGCGCCTGATGCCGGGATAGATCCGACTATCGGCGGAGCGCATCGTGAACGTGTAGACGGCGCCGTGCGGCACGTCGCTCCTGATGGTCAACTCGGGCGCGGCCGCATGCGTCGTCCCGATGATGAAATTTCCATCGACGTTAGGCGAAGGGACCGCGCCATCTGGGAGCTCGGTCGCGTCGACGAATCCCGGAGTGTGGGGATCGCGTGCCGGTGGCGTCGGACGCGAGCGCACTGTTCGGACGTCGCGAAACTCCGTCCCGTCGCGCAACCTCAGCTCACCGACCAGGCTGTCGCGGCGAACGCTGAAACTCCAAATGGCTCTCGGTATGATGCACCGAAGCTCGGCGTTAGCATCCGTGAATAGGCAATCGAGGATGCCCATCTCCTCTTCCTGTCCATTCACGATCTTCCGCGCGTCGATCGAGAAGCTGTCGACCGCCACTGCGGCGGTGATCCGATAGACCACGGTCTCGTCGTGACAGGGCGATTCACGCACCAGACATAGCGACGTGCCTCGCCAGACACCGACGGGACTCGCCGCCGCCGATCGCGCCTGTGCGACTGCGCCCCGTGAGAGGATGCACGCCGCTGCGGCGACAGTGACGAGGATGCGAAGGATCGCCCTCACGTTGTTCTCGGTAGCCCGCGCCAGAGGCGGATCGCGGCCCACGCCAACAGCAAGGCGAGCACGGGGAACACCACGAGGCCTATCCATGCGCCGCCGCCGCCTGGCCGAAGCTGCGTGAAGAAGCGCGTTACCGTGAGCAAGCGGACAGTGTAGAAGATGAAAAAGGCGCTGCAGAGTCCTGCGACCATCGCGAAGAGCCGACGCATACGGGTCCTCTCTGGCGGAATCGGCCAAGCGGTTCGACTCAACTCTCCATCGCCGTTCGAAGAAACGCCAGCCCGAACCGCGCTCTCCCTGCCGGCGTCTGGAGATCGAGCTCTCCAAGCCGCATCGCCGCACCGCATTCGGCTTGCGTCGGCGCGTCCTCCCGCGCGGTCGCCGAGAGCACCGACAGATCCGGGACCATGCTCAGAAAGATGCTCCCCACCGCGAGCGCGACGAGCTGCCGCATCGCAGCGAATGTCTCGCGAGCCTCTGCATCCACGGCCGAACCTTCCTGCAGCGCGAGGAGATCGTATCCGCGCTCGGCATCCATCGCGAGAAAGGTCACGAACGCCGCGAGATCGTAGTACGGATGCCAGAGTCCCGCGACCTCCCAGTCCACGAGCCAGGCGCGCGTGCCGTCCCAGAGCACGTTTCCGGGATTCACGTCGTTGTGGCTCACGACGCGCCGAGGGTCGCGCGCGAGCACCGCGGCGATGTGATCGAACGCTGAACTCGCACCGGCTGCCCACGTCGGGAATCCCGCGCGACGCCGCTGCTGCTCCCAGACGCCGCGCGCGAACCCGACGCCATCTCGCTCGTCGATTCCGGTTCTATCGATCTCGTGCAGCGAACGCACACGTGCGACGACGTCCCGGATCGCGCGCTCGCGCTGCGAGGGATCGCCCAGCGCCGCGGGGAGGGGCACACCGGCGACGCGCACCGAGAGCACGGCGCGTGCGTCCTCATCCACGTGCACGACCGGCGGCGCGACGCCGCGCTCCGCCGCGCGGCGCAGGATGCGAATGTGCTGCGGCCAGAAATCGCCGGCGTCCTCGCCCTGCACGCGAAGCACGTACTCGCCTCGGTCGCTCGTGACGCCATAGACGCCCGCACCCGAGAGTCCCATCCGAATCGGCATGATCGCGCTGACCTCACCGATCACCGCCACTGGCATCACGCGCAGCAACTCGGCGCGATCGAATGACGGAGCGGACACGATTACTCCTCGCGTAGGGGCGACAAATTGTGCAGTGTATGGATATGCAAACGATTCGACATATTCTCGTCGCGGCGACGCTCGCCGCAATCCTCCCGCGCGCCGCGGTGGCGCAGAGCACTCGACCAATCCTCGCCGTCTTCGCGCACCCCGACGACGAGCGCGTCATCGGACCGCTCCTCTCGCGCCTCGCGCGCGAAGGACGCGAGACGCACCTCGTCATCGCCACCGACGGATCGCAGGGGGTCACCGCCTTCGCCGGGATCGCCGCCGGACCGCCGCTCGCGGCGGCGCGCGTCGAGGAAGCGAATTGCGCGGCGAAGCGGCTCGGCGTTAGGCAGCTCCACCTACTTGGCCTCCCCGACGGCGGTCTCGCCAAGTTCGAGGTGCTCGGCCGCCTGAGGCGCTCGCTCGCCGCGATCGTGGACTCCGTCCGTCCGGCCGCGATCATCACCTTCGGCCCGGAGGGCGGCACGGGCCACCCCGACCACCGCCTCGTGGGTGACGTCATGACGCAGGTCGTGCAGGGCGACGCTCGTTATGCGAAAATCGACCTCCTCTACGCCTCGCTTCCCACTGAACGGCTTCGCACGGCGCCGCCCGCGAACCCAACCGTGAATGGCATGGCGGAGTCACTGCTCACGGTGCGCGTGCCGTTCGAGGCCCGCGACCTCGCCGCGGGACGCGAGGAATTCGCGTGTCACAAGAGCCAGTACCAACCGGCGCAGATGGACTCGGTGAACAAGTACCTCGCGCACGCCTGGAACGGCACGGTCTGGCTTCGGCCGTGGATGGGCACACTCCACGACCGCGGGCTGTTCGGTTCGAGGGCGGGGGATCGTTAGGCGCTCGCTGTCATCCTGAGCGAAGCGAAGGATCTGCTTACCGGAGCTTCTTCGCTGCCCGGTCGCGCCCGAACTGGTGGACGATCGCTCCCGTGACCCCGCCGCTCGCGTTTCGGGTGAAGGTGACCTGCGCGTCCGCCTCCTTGAGGAAGAAGTCGGTCGGGCTCTCCGGCCAGAGCCGCGCCGGCGTGCCGCCTAACGAGGAGACGCCGTACAGCGCGCCGTTCTGCATCGTGACGCGCAGCTCCCACCCTGGCGCGAACTCGTACACGCCGGCGTATGCTGGCAGCGCCGATGCGGGGAGGTCGATCGCCGTGCGCGCCCGCGGCGGGAGCGCCGATGGCGGCACCAGCCCCATGAGCCGCATGTAGCTCGAGACCTGGCTGTAGTGCTCGGCCAGGTCCGTCTCGAAGGCGAGGAGATAGCTCGTCATCGCCGCTGACTCGAGCCGGCCGGCGCGCTGGATTGCCGTGTCGCAGAAGCGAAGCGACGCGTCCAGTCGCGCGACAAGCGTGTCCTTGGGCCACCGCGCCTTGATCGTGTCGGCGAGCGAGTCCTTCGCCGTGAGCCGAGGATGCATGTTCGCGAATTGCGAGCAGAGACCGTAGTTCGCGGTCTCGACATGCTGCGCGATGTAACCGATCGTCTGCTGCGCCGGCGTCGGCCGATAGTCGTACTTCGACGCGGGAATGGAGTCGAACGCGAGCACGAGCCGGCCGCCGAAGATGTCGGCGAAGCGCGCGAAGGTGATCATGACGCCGTCGAGCGGCGGCGGTGGCGACGGCGCCTGAGCCGCGAGCGCCGCGGGAACGATAAGGGAAAGCACGGCGAGAGCGTGGCGGCGCATGGATCTCCGAGAGCGTCGGGACAGGTCGCGTTCCCCGATTCCAAGGTGTAGCGAACGGGGGGACTTGTGGCAAGGCGGAGGGCACGGGTCAGAATTCGCGACCTCGAAAATACGGGAGCTCTCATGCGCGTGCTGCTGTCGACGATCGGATCGCGCGGCGACGTTCAGCCGCTGGTGGCGCTCGGGTCGGAGTTGAAGGCACTCGGCCACGACGTGATGCTGTGCGTGCCGCCCGACTTCCGCGAATGGATCGAAGGACTCGGCATGCGGGTGACGCCGATCGGACCCGAGCTTCGCTCGACCGGCAAGGCGCGTCCGTCCGGCGGTTCAATCATGCCCGAGCAGCGTCGTCGGATGCTCGAGGGAACCGTTGCGGCACAGTTCGAGACGATCGCGTCGGCGGCGCGCGGTTGTGATCTGATCGTCGGCGCCACGGCGCTCCAGGTCGCGGCGCCGTCTATAGCCGAGAGCATGGGCATTCCATACGTCTTTGCGGCGTACTGCCCGGCGGTGCTGCCGTCGCGGCATCATGCGCCGCCAGTCCTGACGATGCTCGGCGACGCGCCCACACCACACATGGCTGATTACAGCGAGCTGTGGGCGCGGGACGCGGAGCGGTGGAACGGCACGTGGCTCCCGCTGATCAACACGCGGCGCGAATCGTTAGGCCTGGGGGCGATCGGCGACGTGCGCAGCTACGTGCACACGAGCCGGCCATGGCTCGCGTGCGACGCAACGCTCGGTCCCTGGCCCGACTATGACCCCGTGTTTCAGACCGGCGCGTGGATCCTGCCTGACGAGCGCCCCCTTTCTGCGGAGCTCGAGACGTTCCTTGACGAAGGCACACCGCCCGTCTACTTCGGATTCGGAAGCATCAGCGTGCCGCGCGCCGACTTCGCTCGGGTGATGATCGAAGCAGCCCGCGCGCTTGGCCGGCGCGCCATTGTGTCGAGGGGGTGGGCGGAGCTGCAATTAGTGGATGATAAACCAGACTGTCTCGGCATCGGTGAGGTGAATCAGCAGGCACTGTTCCGGCGCGTCGCGGCCGTCGTCCACCACGGCGGCGCGGGCACCACCCACGCAGCGGCGCGTGCGGGCGCGGCGCAGGTCGTGATCCCGCAGCACTACGATCAGTACTACTGGGCGCGGCGAGTCGAGGAGCTCAGTAGTGGCACCGCGCATGCGGCGAGTGCGCCAGCTATCGAGTCGCTGACGCAGGCACTGGAGCGCGCCCTCGCGCCTAAGGTCACCGACCGCGCTCGCTCTCTCGCGCAGCGAGTACGTGGCGACGGCGCGCGGGTCGCGGCCGAGCGCCTAACGAGGGTGCCCTGACACCTCGTACCGCAGCTCCACCATCCCATTCCTGTATGCCTTCACCTCGGCGAGATGAAGAGCAACGTCTCGATCGAGCTTCTCGAAGAAGGGGATTCCATCTCCGATCAGGATCGGCAGGATCGAGTAGCGAAGCTCATCGGCGAGGCCGAGACGAAGGCACTCGGCGGAAAGCACACTACCGCCGACGAACCAGATGTTGCGGAACGCGGGCCGCAGCCGCGCGTTCACAAACTCGGCGAGATCGCCGGAATGGAATTGGACGCTGTCGCGAGTTCGGGGAAGCGTGCGGCTCGTGAGAACGAAGGTGGGCTTGTCGCCATACGACCAGCCGAACCCTCGCGCCTCGAAGCCGAGCGCGGTCTCATAGGTGCGCGAGCCCATGACATAGCAGTCGATCGTCTCGAGGAAGGCCTGGACGGATGCCGGGTCCATCGTTTCTCCGGCCGCGAATTCGTCCGAGGTCTCGAGCCAGTCGACGCGGCCGTCCTTGCGTGCGATGAAGCCGTCGAGGCTCGCGGCCATGTGGATCGTTATACGACAATCAGAGCTTGCCATCACCTCGTCCCGAACGGCGCAGGGCTGGGTCGCCCGACTCAACATACGCACCCCGCGACAGTCTTGTGGCCTTGTGCAAACATCTGCACCATTCCCCCGTCCTTCTCCACACCCTTCCTGTCGAGCAGTATGAGTCGCGCACTTGCTCTCGTCGAGTCGTCAGGCGAGCCTCGGAATTTCGAAAGAGCAAGTGCCTCGGGCTCGCTGCTCGAGACGAAGCTGTATGCCCCGCGAGCACGCTCTGACCTCGTGCCGCGCCCCCGCCTCACCGAGGTCCTCCGCCTGGGAGCCGGCCAGAAGCTCACGGTCGTCATTGCCCCGGCTGGCTTCGGGAAGACAACCCTGCTGGCAGGCTGGCTCGGAGAGCAGGGCGAAGCGACGGCCTGGGTGTCGCTCGACGCCAACGACAACGAGCCGGCCCTGTTCTGGAAGTACTTCGTCCGCGCACTCCAGGGGGTTCGCGCCGATATCGGCTGGCGCGCGCTCGCGCTACTCGAGTCACCGCAGCCGCCCGCGATGGAGTCGGTGCTCACGACTCTCATCAACGAGATCGATGCGATCGACACGCACTTCACCGTTGTCCTCGACGACTACCACGTCATCGATGCCGCGCCGATCCACGACGCGCTGACTTTTCTGCTCGATCATCTGCCGCGACGCATGCATGTCGTTGTCGCGAGCCGCGCCGAGCCGCGGCTGCCGCTCGCCCGGATGCGTGTGCGCGGCGAGCTCACCGAGCTGCGCGCGACGAACCTCCGCTTCACCCTCGGCGAGGCGTCCGCGTTCCTGACCGAGGTGATGGACCTCGAGCTGTCGCCTGACGAGACGGCGAAGCTGGAGCAGCGGACCGAAGGCTGGATCGCGGGTCTCAAGCTCGCCGCACTCTCGATGAAGGCGCGCGGCGACGTGCCGGGATTCGTCGCGAGCTTCTCTGGCGACAACAGGTACGTCGCCGACTATCTCGTTGAGGAAGTACTCAAGTCCGAGCCGGGCCACGTTCGGCGCTTTCTCCTCGGCACCGCGATACTCGAGCGGTTGAGCGGACCCCTGTGCGACGCGGTTACCGGCGAAACAGGATCGCAGGCGCTCCTCGAGGAGCTCGAGCGTCGGAACCTGTTCGTCGTGGCGCTCGATGATCGGGGCGAATGGTATCGCTACCACCACCTCTTCGCCGACGTCTTGCAGCGGCAGTCCCAGACAATGGATCCACAGGCAGCGCGATCATTCCACAAAAGGGCGAGCGTCTGGTACGAGCAACATGCCTCGCCAAATGCTGCCGTCCGACACGCACTGGCCGCTGAAGACGTCGAGCGTGCCGCGGAGCTACTCGAGAAGACGTGGCCCGAAAAGGATCGGAGCTACGAGTCTGCCCAGTGGCTTGACCGGGTGAAGACGCTGCCAGAGACCGTGGTGCGCAAGAGACCCGTACTCTGTATGGGCTACGCCTGGGGCTTGTTGAACAGTGGCGAGCTGGAGGCCGCCGAGCCGCGACTGCGATGCGTCGAAGAGTGGTTGCGGAAGTACGAGAGCTCCAATGAGCACGCAGTTGCTCCAGCGGAGATGGTGGTCAGCGACGAGACGCGCTTCCGATCGCTCAGCGCGGAGCTGGCCGCGGCCCGCGTGTATCTCGCGCAGGCATTGGGCGACACGCCCGGAAGCCTGGAGCACGCGACGCGAGCGCTCGAGCTCATACCAGAAGGCGACGATGCCGCGCGCGCCTCGGGACTCGCGCTCGTGGCGCTCGCTCGCTGGGGACGCGGCGATCTCGAGGGCGGATACCGCACCTTCACCGACGCGCTCGCGACGATGCGAAAGGTCGGGCACGACCTCGACGCGGTTCGCGGCACCTTCGTGCTCGGCGACATCCGCGTCGCCCAGGGCCGACTCCGCGAAGCGGTGAGCATCTATGAAAAGGGATTGGGGCTCGCGCGTGAAGCCGCGCACGCGGGGAATGCCGAAACGGACGAGCTACACATCGGTCTGAGTGAGGTCTATCGCGAGTGGAACGATCTGCCATCGGCGATGACGCACCTCGACACCATCGCGCGATCCGCGGCCCGCAGCGCGTACACGGGCAACAAGCTCCGTTGGTGTACGGCAATGGCTCGCGTGCATGAAGCGCGGGGAGAGCTGGACAGTGCACTCGAGATGCTGAACCAGGCCGAGGCCAACGAACGCCGAGATCCGCTCCCGCGCCTGCGTCCGATACCCGCATTGCGGGCACGCGTTCACCTCGCACTGGGAAGCGTGGGCGACGCGATGGAATGGTCGCGCAAGACGCGGCTCTCCGTTGACGAGGATCTCAGCTTCCTTCGCGAGTTCGAGCACGTCACATTCGCCAGAGTGCTCATCGTTAGGCACGGCACACGAGATGGCGACCGTTGTGCCTCCGACGCGGTCAGGCTGCTCGAACGCCTAACCACGGCGGCGGAAGCTGGCGGGAGAGTCGGAAACCTCATCGAGATCCTTGCGCTCCACGCCCTGGCGCAGCACGCGCTCGGCAATCTTCGTCCCGCGCTCGACTCTTTGACCCGGGCGCTGGGGCTCGCCGAGCCCGAGGGCTACCTCCGCGTGTTTCTCGACGAGGGCAGCCGCATGCGCGAGCTGCTGCGCCACGCGACGGCGCGGGGACTCGCCGGCGAGTACACCCGCCGGGTGCTCGCGGCCTTCGACGCACCGAAGCCGCCCGTCGCTCAACCTGGCGACAGTGCCGCGGGGATGCTTCAGCCTCTCACGACCCGCGAGCGGGAGATCCTCCGGCTCATCGCGGCGGGCCTCCGGAACCAGGAGATCGCCGAGCACCTCTCGATCAGCGCGGCGACGGTCAAACGACACATCGCGAATGCCTACGCCAAGCTCGGCGCCGGTCATCGCACGGAAGCCCTGGTCCGCGCGGCTGAGCTCAAGCTGCTCTAGCCTGATCTACACCGCCTAACTACACCCCCCTCTGCACCTTTCGGTCGAGGCGGGCCGCATTGGTCTCCGGCAGATTGGGCTCACCTCTTACTGGAGACCTCAATGAACATCACGTCCGCCGTCACCGCCGCCCTAGGCTGCACCGTCATCGCCGCCAGCAGCCTCTCCGCCCAGACCACCGACTCCATGGCGACAGTCTCGAAGCAGCCACGCTGGGAGATGGTGGTACCGAGCGGCGCCCTCTTCCCGACCGGCGCTCAGCGCGACGCCGTCAAGCGCGGCAACATGAACGCGGTGCAGCTCACCTACGTCGCACAGCCATCGCTCGCCATCGTGTCCACCTTCGGCTGGGCGCGCAGCCGGGACGTCGCGGCGGCAGGTGCCCCCAAGCTCGACGTCTTCACCTACGACATCGGCGGCGAGCTCCGCGCGCCCCGATGGACCGCCAGCAACACGATGTCCTTCAGCCCCTTCGCAGGCCTCGGTGCGGGCGGCCGGAGCTACAACTATCGCAAGCTGGATGTGGACGCGACGCACAACCTCGCCGCGTACGCCAGCGCCGGTGGTGAGCTGGGCTACCGCCGCCTTCGCCTGCGCCTCGAGGCACGCGACTACGTCGCCGGATTCAAGCCGCTCACCGGCCAGGGCTCGTCGCGCACCGGCAACGACATCGTAGTGATGGCTGGCCTGCGACTCATCTCGCGCTAACCGGGAAAACGACAATGGCCACCACCAGGACTTCCAATCAATCGGACTGGCTCGTCCCAGCCCTGCTGATCCTCCTGAGCCTCGTGCCGGCGATCGCCGGCACGGCAAGGCTCGCCGAGCTCGCGAGCCACGCGCAAGTCACGAAGGCCAACGCACGGTTCTTCGCGCAGCCCATTCCGGTGGTGCTCCACATTCTGACGGTGATTCCATACGCCATGGTGGGAGCGTTCCAGTTCTCGGCGGGCTTCCGGCGCCGGAACAGAGCCCGGCACCGGGCCGCCGGCCGAGTGATTGGCGTGTGTGGCTTGATCGCGGCGCTGACGGGGTTGTGGATGGCGCACTTCTACGCGTGGCCCGAGGGGGACGGTATGGGCCTCTACGTGGAGCGCCTGATCTTCGGGACGGCGATGCTCGTGTCGATCGTGCTCGGGCTCTATGCAGTGCGTCGCCGGGACTTTGTATCGCACGGGGTGTGGATGACGCGAGCCTACGCGATTGGCTTGGGCGCCGGGACGCAGGTCCTCACCAACCTCCCCTGGTTCATTCTCGTGGGCAAACCCGGCGAATCAGCCCGCACCGTGTTGATGGGCGCGGGTTGGGTGATCAACGTTGTCGTTGCCGAGTGGATCATCGCGAGACGGAAAGATCACGCTCGTGGCCCGAGGGCCGAGGCAAGCACCTCCGGCCTTCGCGAACTCGTCGGGCAGCGCGACGCTAGCCGCCGTGCTCCTCGAGCAAGTGTATGATCTTCCGCTCCTGCTCGTGCGCGGCGACCGATCCGCTGCCACTGCGCCCCGTGTTGTGATGCGCCAGCTGGATTGGCGTCGACCCGCTGCCGTTCTTCCGCTTGGGATCGGCGCCGTGGGCGAGGAGAACACGAACCGCCGCCGCGCAGCGCGTCCGAACGGCCCGATGCAGCGGCGTCACTCCGCTCTTGTCCGGCGCATTCGGATCGGCACCGGCCCGTAGCAGGTACGTAATGACGTTCGCCTGCGCTTTCGGGTCCCACGTCTCCGACGCAGGCTGTCCCACGCTCGCGTAGTGCAGAGGCTGCGCACCGCGGCGATTGCTCGCGCTGACGTCCGCACCATTCCGAACGAGCTCCTTCGCGATGTCGGTTCGATAGGCTGCCGCGGCGACGTGGAGTGCCGTGTCGCCCTCGTACACGTGGTGCGCGATTTCCTCGATGAAATACGACTGCGACGAGCTACGCGTCGCGCCAACGGAAGACGCGTCCACGGCGAGCCGGGGGGACGCCGCGAGCAGACGCGACGCGCGTGGCTCGTCGCCGGTCGCGATTGCGCGGAGCAGCTGCCAGAGCTCGGGGTCTTTGGTGGGTCCGGATCTCGTGGCAGTGGTCATTGCTCTCCTCGCCGCTGTGCGCGTGTTCGTTCTGAAGATGCTGCGCCTTCATCGTCACACAATCGTTAGGCACGCTCAGGGTGTAATCGCCTCGCCGTTCGGCATGCTCTGCGAATTTCGAAGAGCGGCTAGCGATGCCTCGCATTCGGGAATGACATTTCGATCGAAGGACGATTGTCGTCCTGACCCCACGTGCAAGCCATCTGGTAGCCGCACGATCGTGTCTCCCCCGGTGTACCGCGTGATGCGAATCGTTGTGTCGAGCCATTCCATTACGGCTGGCGTCCCGAAGTTCGGTGCGGACTTGATCGCTTCGTGGACGACGGCGATCTGACGAAATTTGCCTGTCGCCTTCTCGCAGACGTTGACCTCAACGCCTTCGTCGAGGCCCATGGCGAATCCCCCGCCCGGAAAGGCGGCAAGCCCTCGGGCCGGTCGAGAGACGTCGAAGCTTCGCAGTGCGATGGTCAGCTCGTGAGTGGCAGGCGAGTTGTAGCCTTCCAGGGACGCGTGACGCTCCGGCGGCCCATGCCAGCAGGCGATGATTGCCGAAAACGGGGCGATGAGAAGAATCTGACGCGGCAGCGTGGGCATGCGACGAGAAGTTGGTTCAGACCGATCGGACGTCGGAGCGGCGATACCATGCCTCGTGAGCGGAGACCCTTCCGCACGCTGGGCATCCGGTCCAGGCGAACTGTGCGCTGCAGTGCGGGCACCGGGCGCGGCTTGCAAAGGTGTCGAAGCTACCGCCGCAGCCATCGGGGCTACACACCCACTGCATCCCGACAAATGGCGAGAAGCCGCATGCCGGGCATGCGATGCCGTCGCGTGGTGCTCCAAATCGGATGAAAGCAACTGGTCGATTCACCATGGCGTTTCAATGGAGCGCATGGGCGCGGCCGGCGCACGGTGCGCCGGCGCCAGCTGCACCAACTCGTTAGGTAACGGGCTCAGAGGAACGGGAAGATCATCGCGACCAGCCAGAGCAGTGCGCCGACCAGCAGCGCACCGCGGATCGCTCGGCGGACTCCGGCGCTGTGAGCGCCCGGCGCTCCCACGCCCCGCCAACTCAGCACGAGTGCCACGCCAACGGCAAGTAGACCGATGAGCCCCACGCCGTACGCGGGCCAGGGCGTCGTTAGGCGCGTGAGCCCGCGCGACGCGAGGGCCGTCGCCAGCAGGACGGCGACCGCGACCGCCCAGACGCGTACCAGGGGCACCGGCGCGTGCGTGGTCATGCGTGACCTCCAGGGATGTGTATCGCCAGCCGACGCGACGGTGAGCCGCAAGGATTTCAATAAGAGCGCAGGCGTTGACCGGCGCAATCCGGAGACGTCAGAGGTCTGCCGAACCGGCCATGAGCACCCTTGAATCCCAATCCGGCACTACGTACTTTGCAGCATAAAGGTCTTGGTGATCGACTGACATTGGCGACCGAGAGCGCACGCCGCGTTCGCGTCGGAGGCAATCATCGTGAAGTGGCTGCGACGCATCCGCGGTGCAATCGGGATGGGCTTCACCTGGGGAGTAGCGTGGTCCCTTGTGGGCGTCCTGCTCGCGGTCGTCACAGGCTTCAAGGCCGACGCCCCGTTTCCTCTGATCTTCGGCGTGCTCGGCTTCTTTGCCGGGATCATATTCTCCGCGTTCCTCGCGCTCACCGAGGGTAGGCGCAACATCGACCAGATGTCCCTTCCGCGCTTTGCCGGGTGGGGTGCCGCGGGCGGCCTTTTGTTGTCAGCCGTCTTCGCCAAGGCTGCCTCCCTGGGAGTGG
>JAJKIR010000058.1 GCA_021154325.1 Gemmatimonas sp. | reverse complement strand
CCGCTACGTCGCGGTGAACGCCAACACCGTTACCGGATTCCCCTACCAGACCGCTTCCTGGGTGCCGATCGTCTTCGGCGCGACGTTCTAGTCAGGCGGTCTCACGAACGACGGCCGCCGATGCATGCATCGGCGGCCGTCGTCCGCTTCGGAAGCCGGGGGTTCTTTCGAGGTCGCTCATTGAGATCGCACCCGGGACAGCGAGCCCACAGGCGAGCGGCAAGCTCGGAGCCGACAGCATTGAGTGAACTACCTGAGCTGTCAGCAATCAAACCGCGAGCTACCAGCGCTCAGAGCTCAGCGCTCCTCGCGTCCGCTGTTAGCTGAGGTAGTTCTCTTGATGCTGCGAGCTGTCAGCTTGCGGCTCGCCTCTGGGCTCACCCTCGTGGGTGCGATGCCGGAGAGGCTGAACAAACCGACGTGACAGGTTGCTCACCTCTCGTAGCCACTACCCGCCTCCGCCTAACGCGGAGTATCGACGACGACGTAGGTCACCGTCGTGCCAGCGAACTGCGGCTGATACCACACCGGGCCGCACTGGTAGTAGGACAGCGTCGCCACCTGCGTCGCCGTACAGGACGGCGGCAATGCGTACGCGATCGATCCGACCGCCGTCGCCATGGCGGTTGGGCCGACGGTCCACGCCGCGGCGCGTGCCACGGGATGCCAATGGCTGTCGACGTCGTAGTCCAGATCGTAGTTATCGAGGCTGCGACTCGTGGTGCTCGTCGTCGGCGTCTCGATCAGTTGAGCGTTGTTGAAGTCGCGGTTGACGCTCGTATGAGCAGCCCCCTCACCGCCAGGTGCACGGTGTCCCCCGTTGCCACTCATACGAGCGCCATCCGTACTGGCTCTCGCGCCACCACCGTCCCCAACCCCACCACCCCCGCCAGAGCCACTGCCTGTCATGCCTCCGCCCCCTCTTCGCTGCGCTTCGCTCACGTGCGGTACTGCCAGCAACACGCCGAGGGCTCCAAGGCCCATCACCGTTAGGCGGACGTGTCGACGACTCCTCGATTGCATGTCTCACTCCCCTCGAGCGCGCGACCCGGCCGTCAACGCCTTCCGCGCCTGCTGCCAATTGGCAAAGGCGATGCGTTGCGCGCCTTTGGGTGGCACGAAGGTGAATTCCGAATCGTTGAATGTCGCGGCGAGATTCCACCGCAACGTCGCGATGTACTGCGGCATCGCCGGATTGGTCTTCGTCGTGATCACCAGCCTGCGCGGCACGGGCGTGCCGCCGCGTTGAATCCAGATCTGCCAGTCGGTCCCGCGCTGGCGGAACGCATACTGATCGGTATCGCTCCCGTCGACATACGCCGGGCCGACATACCGCGCCGACGTCAGCTCCTTCACTCCCTCGCGTGCCGTGCCCCAGAGAAACAGGTCGGCGAGAGGAAAGTCGATCCGTAATCGCTTGCTCGCCGTGTCGAGCATGGTGCCGATCGTCGGCGGCGCCGGCACGGTGGCGTACAGGAGCATCCTCGGCGCAAAGACCGTCAACACTCGCCCGTTATACAGGATCTGCCGCTGCTTGCGATCGGTCCGGACATCCGCACGGAAGTGATCCGGCGTGCGCACCAGGTACTCGACGGTGCCCGCAACCTGCACCTTCTCGCCGTTTCGGGTCACTTCATCGCGTGTCGTCACCGCATCGACCGAGAAAGCCTTCAACGAGCGAAGGTATGAGCCCATGAGGCGGAGCGCGGCAATCGCTTCAGTCTGGAGGCGCGGCGGCGCCGGCGCTTGGGCACTCAGCGAACCGCCGAGGAGCACGAGGCACGTGGCCACTCCCACAGTCGGGCGATGCCAACTGGATTGCACCGACTGCTGATTCGAGTGACGCATTGCCCGTCCATTGCGATTTGTGGTTCATCGTCGAGCGCAAAGTGGCCGGCCCGAGCAACGGCGGGGATTGGACTTTGGACCACCTGCGAGACACCACGTGCATGCTCGGCGCGTGCGCGTGCTTGCGTGCGACCAAGGTCTACGTGCGCGCGCTTCGCTCCGGCGGCTACGCTGCGGAACGCACCACCAAGATCAACTCGTACGGCGGCGGGCACTCGCCTCGCCAGGACTCAACGAGCCGAGTGGCTCAAAGGACAGGAGGGAGGATGTATCGCATTGCTGCGCTCGCGACCATCGCCGGAGGCATACTCGTGGGGTGCACGAACTCCACGCGTTACGTGTCGAGCTGGAAGGACCCGACGACACCCTCCTTTCACCTGCAGCACACGCTGGCCGTCTACATGACGAAGGACGCTGGCGCGCGACGCATGGTCGAGGATCGGCTCGCGGCGCGGCTGCCCGGAGGGGTGCCGTCGTACCGTGTCATCCCTGATGCGGAGCTCGCGAATCTCGACTCGCTGCGCTCGCATGTGGCCGCGGGCAGCTTCGACGGCGCCGTCGTTATGCGGCTGACCGATCAGGAGTCGGTGACGACGGCGACGAGTTACCCCGGCTTCTACGGGTACTGGGGCTACTGGAACAATGCGTACGGTGCGTACCCGTACACGTCGAAAATGTACTCCGTTGAAACGACCCTGTATTCGATGCCTGCCGGGAAGCTGGTCTGGATGGGTCGTAGCCAGACGGTGGATCCCAAGAACGAGAACAAGCTTGCCGATTACTCCGTGAACTTCGCCGTCAACAACATGAAGCGAGACGGATACATCCGGTAACGTGCGCATGCTCCCCAGGAAACTCGCTGTCGAGAGGCATCGGTGAGCCCGTCAGCCATCGTCGCCATCACCATCAGGACGAGCATCGTCCTGACGGTGCTCAGCGTGGGGCTGAGCGCAACGCCCGCCGATGCGCTCTCGGTAGTACGAAGCCCGACGCGGCTTCTGCGTTCGCTGTGGGCAATGATGTTCGTCGTGCCCGTCTGCGCCGCGGTCGTTGCGTCGAGCTTCGAGCTCGAGCCAGCCGTGAAGATCGCGCTCGCGGCGCTCGCCGTCTCGCCCGTGCCGCCCTTCTGGCCGGCCAAGTCAAAGCGGGCGGGCGGCAACGAGTCCTATACCGTTGGCTTGCTCGTCGCCAGCTCGCTCCTGTCGATCGTGACGATCCCGATCGCGCTCGAGTTGTTCGGGATGTTCTTCTCCATCAAGATCGCCATTCCGCTCACGAAGATCGTGGTCTTGATCTTCGGCACGATCATTCTGCCACTGCTGATCGGCATGTCGATCCGCGCGCTCGCGTCGACGCTGGCGTACCGAGCGGCACGTAACGTCGGTCTCGTCGGCACGGCCCTGCTCGGCCTGAGTGTCGTTCCGATCCTGGTCCGCGCCTGGGACTCCGTGTCGGCGCTGGTCAGCGACGGCACGATGTTGACGATGGCGGCGTTCACGTTGGTCGGACTCATCGCCGGTCTCGTCTTCGGCGGGCCCACCGACGACGAGCGCACAGTGCTCGCGCTCGCGTGCACCACACGTCATCCGGCGATCGCGCTCGCCATCGCGCAGGCGAATTTTCCGAGCTCGAAGCTCGTGCCGGCGGCGATCATCCTGTACATCCTGGTGAGTGCGGTGGTCACCGCACCATACCTGCGCTGGAGCCGACGACACATTCGTCCGCGACCGAAGCGGATCGCCATCCTGCGATAGCAAGGCGCTGGCACTTGCCGACGCCATGGGTGGTCCGCGCATTCACGGTCGTGCTGGTGCTCGCCTCGCCGTTAGGCATTGCCGCGCCGCAGACCACGAGCAGTCAGCTGTGGGGAGAGCTCGACGGCTACTGGACCCCGCGCCCGTCGCTCACACGACTGCGATTCCTCGCCACGGCGGCATTCACCCGTTCGGAAGAGGTCGATGCGCTGGAGGCTACCATTGGCCTCCACGCCGGTATCGTCGAGGGTTGGGGCTCGGTGCGGCTTGGAATGAACGCGACGCAGTCGGTCTCCAGTGAGGACTATCGCGAAGAGAAGATCGTCGCGGAGCTGAACACCCCCGCCACCTCCGGCCGGTGGCGCTTTCGCAGCCGCACACGGCTCGAGCAACGGTGGATCCTGGGTGCCCCGTCGCAACGCTACCGGGAAAGGCTGCGTCTCGAGCGGCAGAGCACACTCTGGCGGCGAGACACCATTCTCGCATACGCCACCTACGAGTTGTATTACGACACGCGCTATCGCGCGCTGTCGCGTACGGGCTATCGCGTGGGTGTGGAGCTCCCGCTGTCTTCACGTCTGAGGCTGGAGCCGTCGGCGGTGCGGCAGGACAATCGGTTTGGCTCGCCGCGTCACGTCAGCGCCACCGCGATGACGATCTCGCTGCTGTATTGAAGGCGCGCCTTACGAGGTGGTGGGATGCCAAAAAGCCGTACGGGAGCGGAGATTTGCCCCTCCGCTCCCGTACGGTACTCACACGCTGGATGCTTTGAACGCGAAGCCGCCAACGTGCGTCGGCAGCGCTATCTCTGCTGCCCTTTCGCGACGAGCACGCGGACTGTCGCTCGCCGGTTCATCGCCTTGCCCAATTCGTTCGAGTTGGCGGCGATCGCCGCCGACTGGCCGAAGCCCGTGGGATTCAAGACGCGCCGCAGCGGTACGTCCTTCATCTCGGTGAGGTAGCGTACGACCGCTTCCGCGCGCTTCTGGCTCAGCTGCAGGTTGTACTCGGCGGTGCCGGTGGTGTCGGCATAGCCTTTCACCTCGATATAGTAACCTTTAAACCCAGCGGTACGGCCGACCATGTCGCCCAACACGCCCTTCGCGCCGTCGGTGAGCGTCCAGCTGTCCGTTGCGAAGTTCACGACGGTGGAGTAGCGCTCCTCGAAGTTGTCGAGGTTCGTGACCCTCGCGTTGACATGGGAGAGGCTGTCGGTCAGTCGCCGCTTCACCGCCTCGATGCTGTCCGAGTTGGCATTCACCTGAGCGCGGACGACCTCTCCTCCGACATTGATCTGCTGGGCGACCTTCATCGACCGCGTCGAGAAGTGGATCTCGTCGGCGACGAGCGCCCCGTTGGAGCCGCCGCGCCCCGACACCTGAAGCATGAGGCCCGGGAGGAGGTTGGACGCATCTCGCCGCTTCCGGTCCATCTTGAACAGGCCGCTCGGCGTCGAGATCTTCGTCTCGTCCGTGAGCAGCACGGTGTGCGTGGCGACGTCTCCCTCGCGCACACGCAACTGGTCGCCGTTCCGGTCGACGAGAATACCCGAGATCTTGAACTTCTGGCCGTCGGCGTGCACCACCAGCGGCGGAAGAGACGCTACCGCCTGTGCCTGTGCCGACGCCATCTGCGCGAACGCCAGCGTCGCCAGAAGGAATGGCGTCGCCCCGCACCATGCCAGCTTCCCTCTGAAACACGTTTTCTCTCGCATTGAACCCTTCCTCGCTGAAGACTGCCTGCGAGCAAAAGGTCTCGGTGCGAGGGCGGTGCCGACATTGGACCAAGGCCTAGCGGACGCGCGCCGCGCAGCGTACACCGAAGGTCCACTCCTTGGTGCGTGCGGCCGCGCGCCAACGTGCGGCATGAACAATCATTACACGACACTCATCGCCCTCCTCGCGATCGGTCGCGTCGCGCAGGGTCAGGATCCGACGCCGGGCGTCGATCTCCCGACCGACGCACGCTCGTCGATCACCGCGCGCGACGCGCGGTACGTTGGCATCCCCGTGCTCCGCTCGACGCCCATGCTTGGCTTCGGACTCGGCGCTGTCGGTGCCATGTTCGGTCGGCTTGACTCCGCGTCGTCACCATCCGTGATCGGCGTCGGTGGCGCGTACAGTCAGACGCGCAGCTGGATGTTCGCCGTCGGGAGCCGAGCGTCCTTTCATGCCGACGCGCGGCGCGGCGCCGCCGGCGCCGCCTTCTTCGATTTTCGGTATGATTTCTTCGGCGTCGGCCTCGATCAGGGGAATGCCAATCACTCCGTCGATGTCTCGCAGCGTGGCGATGCCGAGATGCTCGAGATGCTGGGCCGTCTCATGGGGAACCTCTACGTCGGCCCGCGCTACCTCCATCGGGGTGTTACGACCACGCTCAGGGATGCGAGCGCTACCGACCCGCTGACGGCCATTGCCAGGCAGAATCAGGACTATCAGCTCTCCGCGTTAGGCATCCAAGCCGCGTACGACACGCGTGACAGCATGGACGCGCCGCATCACGGAACAGACGCAGAGCTCTCGGTTCTCTTCGGGCGCGACTGGCTCGGGACGACCGACTCGTACAACAGCTATCGCGGATGGATCAATCATTACGTTGCGCTACCGTCGCATTCCGTGCTCGGTCTGCGCCTGGCTGGTTGCAGTGTCGACGCCAATGCCCCGATCTGGGAACTGTGCATGTATGGCATCAACGCCGACCTGCGCGGCTATGCGGGTGGGCGGTACCGCGATCGCACGATGTTCGCGACGCAAGCGGAGCTGCGCGTGCCGCTCGTCGCTCGTCTGGCGACGAACCTCTTCGGCGGCGTTGGAACTGTTGCTCCGTCGCTATCCTCCATCGCGATGCCCGAGCTGCTTCCGTCGGCGGGACTCGGCCTCCAATACCTGGTGCCCCGGACGCATCGTCTGACGGTCGGCAGCGACGTCGCGTGGGGAAAGAATGGCGCGGCCTTCTACCTTCGTCTCGGTAATGCGTTCTAGTGCGGCGTATCCAGCAGGGCCCCTGAAACCACTGACACTGCACTGATACCACTGACGCGCTCCTCAGCAGCGGTGCCTCCGGTAGTCGTGGAAGCATCCTGTCGTCCCGAGAGCATTGGGCTCTCCCACGGTGCACAGTGGGACGGCTGTTGGATCGCGAATGCCGCGAATCGGAAGCGAATCCAACCTCGCGCCTCCGAGCATCAGATTCTCAACCAAGCATCCGCAAGCACCGCTCAACAGACCGTTACGCCAGTAGGTTGGATTCGCTTTTGAATTCGCGGCATTCGCGTCCTGCAAACCCTGGGCTCTCCGTGCGGAGAGGAGCCCGTCAGTGGTTTCAGCGTCGTGTCAGTGAGTGTCAGGGGCCATCGCCTTGCTTCGCCACGTCGGAAGGCGAGCGGCGCTTGTCACCGCGGCGTGGGCACCAGATCCGCGGACCGCGGTAGAAACGATGGCAGCAGCGACTTCGAGCACGGATCGGGCGGCGGCTGACGCGTGTCCTGAAGGAATGCGTTGGCAATGACGGCGACGCAGGAGCCGCTGATCAACCGGCCATACGCGAGATGACCGACGCCAGGGAAGAGCACCCGATGGCTGTTGGACAGCGTTCGCGCCGCTTCCTCGGCCATGCCCGGCGGTGTTTGCGCGTCGTACTCCGAGGAGAACATGAGCGTCGGTATGTCGCTGACGACGGGCACCGTCGCAATCGAATCCGTCGTCGGTATGCCTAACGCTTTACAGACGCCGCGGCCACCCGCCTGGAGAACGCCCAACGGCAGATCGCCACAAAGCACCGCGTGGTACACCACCGGATAGGACGGGCCCGCGCTCTGCGCCGCGGCGAGCTCGTGGACGACATAGAGCACGAGCTCGGGGGAAATGGGACGTCGCAGCGTGTCGCCGCGCGCGAACTCCTCCAGCACCTGGGGCATGGCGCGGGCGAAATCGGTGCCGGCGTACGCTCCCACGGCGCTCAGCAGATCACGTCCCTGGAGGTCGACGTCGAACCACACGCCGGTCGACGGGAGCTTCACCACGAGGTGTACTGGCTTGGCGTCCGCGCGGTCGAGTGAATCGGCTAGACTCCGGAGCCCAGCGTATTCCGCGGTGCAGTCCACACTCCGCTCGCAATCTTCGACCATACGTGTTGCGACGGCGCGCCGACGCTGAGCGAGCGCGGCTGGGTCGAAGGTATCGCCGCGCTGCGGCGGTGCCACACCGTCGAGGATTGCCGCTTCCACGACTTCAGGATGCGCTCTGATAATTTCGAGGGCGACCCGCGTGCCATACGACGTGCCGAACAGGATCGTGCGATCGTAACCCAGCGATCGGAGCACGTCTCCCACGTCCTCGACCGTCTCGAGCGTCGTGAAATACATCGGCTGCACTCCGCGCGCGCGCAGGCGTTCCGTGGTCCTGCGTGCGGAGTCGATCACCGCCTCGATTGATGCGTTGCGACTTGCTCGCCACTGGTACGCGAGCATCCCAAGATCCGGGGAGCCACCCGTGGCGCGGCTGACGATGCCTCGCTGATTGAACGCGATGATCGGCCGTTCACGAAGCATCAACTGGCCAATCGGAGACGTCAGAAAATACTCATTGAGAATGTCGATCCCCGCTTCGCCCGGCCCGCCCGCGAGAAAGAGGATGGGCAATTGCGATCGCGCCGTCGGTGACTGATAGACAACCACCGGCAGCACCACTTCCACGAGCGGTCCGCGTGGGTCGGCGCGGTTCTGTGGCAGCGTCACCGTCCCACAGCGAACCCATGAGGGATCGACATCGGCGGCAATGGCGCCCGGGCTACATCTGGCGGGGACGAACACCGGCGCGGTGATCGCGATGCGAGGGTGGTGGAGCCTCCCTGTGAACAGTGATGCGGCCAATACGGCGTGGCTCAACATCGCCAGTTGGAGCGTTGCTGCCCTCATGCTGCCCCCCAAAAATGCATCGAGACATTCTGCTCGCGCGCCGTGCTACCGGCACGGCGCGTGTTGACAGAGATGATGGGGGGCGTGCCCCCTAGCCCTCCATTGGCCGAAGAGCACGGGGGCGCGCCGACTCGCGTGCGAGCCGGCGCCTAACGGGCGACTGGTACCATGAACAGTTGCGCGAGCGTCCACAAGCAGAGGAGCATCGCGACGAAAAGCACCGGTGTGCGAAACTTCGGCGCGATCACCGGACGCACGGCGCCGGCAAAGAACAGAACGCTCGCGAGCGCGACGGTGAAGAAGACGTAGCGGTCGGACGTCGCGTTCGCCCGCTCCCCAGTGTCGAGCGCACGTGCGGCCTGGGTCTCGTAGCGATGTGCCTCGTCGGCACGCGGGGATTTGTAGCCCGGCGGATCGAAAGGCGTCGACGTTCCGTGCTCGACGCCACCGCTATTCCGCCAGCGCTCGAAGGCCGCGCGAAACTCCGGACGAAAATGCGTTTCGTAGAGTATGCGAAGATGCTGCTTGTGGTCGGCGTCCGCCTCGAGCCAACGCGTGAAGAGCGCGACATCGACCAACCGGCCCCGGGCTATCTCGTCGTTCGCCTGCGACGCTTTCAATCTCAGGACTGCCGAGCGGGCGTAATTCGCGGACTGAATGCCACCCCACACTGACGCCTGATAGCTGCTCCACGCCGTCGCCAGGGCGGCGACGGCCAGCAACATCGCGGCGCCGTTGTCGCTATTCCAGTACAGACGCGAATGCGCTCCGATCGCGTTCCGAATGCGGCGGAAACCCACGAGCTGTTCTCGGTGAAAGCCATGGTCGTGACTCTCCAAGGAGAATGGCTGGACGACGCGTCAACCCAATGGGGCCTTGGACCAAGGCTCACCGGGAGTCCGCCTCGAGGATGATGTTTTCGATATCGGCGACAGGGATCGGTTTCACGAGATAATGATCGAATACCGAGGTCGCGAGGCGATGCTTCATCTCGAAATCGCATTGGCCGGTGATTGCGACGAGCAGCACGCCGTCCAGTCTGGCTTCGACGCGCATCCAGCGGGCGACGGCGAGTCCGTCGTGAGCGCCACCGAGGTTGATGTCGAGCAGTACGACCTCGGGTCGGAACTCGAGCGCGATCGCCATTGCCTTCTCGGCGGTCGGCGCGCTCTCCACGACGTGTCCGCTGAGGCGCAGCAGTCGGCTGAGCGCCTGCGAGGCCGGCGCATAATCGTCGACGATGAGAATGCGATGAGCAGACACGATGCCCTCATTCCCGAGGAGTCGTTCCACCTGCACGCCTAACGCGGTCGGCTCGACGATTCGTCGTTGGTCAGTTGCCGATCGGTTGCCACATCGAGGTTGCGGAGCGCGTACTGAATGAGCTCCGCGGTACTGCGCAGGCCGAGCGCATTCATCATTTCGTACTTGTGACTCTCCACCGTGCGCGGCGACACACCGAGCATCGCGGCGATCTCCTTCATGCGCTTGCCTTCGGCAATGAGTCGCAAGACCTGACGCTGACGAAGCGTTGGCCGGGCCGTGTGAGTGGGGGAGATGGTCTTCACCGCGGTCATGACGTCTTTCGCGATGACCGGCGTGAGATACGGACGCCCAGCCAACACCTCGTGAATGGCGCGAATGAGCTCCGAGCCGGCGGCGCTCTTCAGCACGTAGCCGAACACCCCAAGCCGGAATGCCTCCATCGCCAGTGAGACATCGGCATGCATGGTGAGGATGATGACCCGTGACGGGAGCCCGCGTCCCTCGAGCGCGCGCAGTACGTCGAGGGCGTGCATGCGGGGCATCGCCAGATCGGAGATGATGATATCGGGACGAAGCCGATCGGCGGCCTCGATGAGCGCTACGCCATCGGCCACCGTGCCCACAAGCTCGAAATCGTCCTTGAGGAGACTACGCAGGCCGTCGGCGACGATGACGTGGTCATCCGCGAGCAGCAGTGTCGGCCGCGACATGAGCACCTCGGTTCGGAATGCGAATGGAGATCCGAGCGCCGGCGCCCGGCTGCGTCTCGATCTGGACCTTCCCCCCGACAACGCGCACACGCTCCTCCATGCTCGCCAGGCCCATTCCTCCGCGCGCTCGGATTGCTCGTGTATCGAAGCCGATGCCGTTGTCTTCGATGTGGAGCTCGAGCGACGTGCCACTGGCACGTAGTATAACGTATGCTGCCTGGGCGCCGGAGTGGCGCACGGCATTGCTCAACGCCTCCTGCGTCACCCGGTAAATGCACAGAGCGATGTCATCGGCAACCGTGAACTCCTCCGGATAGGCAGTGAAGCTCGCCCGCATCGAGCCGGCGCTCTCGAACCGCGCACACAGCTCGTGCATCGCAGGCACGAGTCGGCCAAAGCGCAGGGCCGCGGGGTGCAGATCGTGCGACAGCTGGCGGACGTCCTCGGCGACCTCCACCGCCTGCTCCTGCAGCGACCCCACCAACCCGAACAGCTGGCCGTCGTTAGGCATGCGCCGCTTGAGCGCGTGCAGTCCGAGTCCAAGCGCCACCATCTTCTGACCAACATCGTCGTGCAGCTCGAGGGCGATGCGCGATCGCTCCCGCTCGGTCGCCCACAGCAGCTCACCGGCCAGCGCCTGGATCTTCATGAAGCTCTCACGGAGCGCTCGCTGGCTCTCGGCCAGCGCCAGCGAGGCGCGCTCGCGATCCTGAACGACCGCGGCGAGGCAGAGCGCGGGCACCGCAAGGGCGAGCAGTCCGAATTGCAGCGCCGGCACAACCGCAAAGCGGCTGTAGACGGCTGGTCCCATGCCACGCACGAACGTCCACGTCGTTATGTAGGTCAGTGCCAGGATCGATGCGCCGGTCATCCCGATACCGAATCGCACGGCACACCACACCACGCTCACGAGAGGCAGGTAGGAGAGGGCGCGACCGCTATCGGTGCCGAGCGGTGCCTCGGCCGCGACGAACGACGTCGCGAACAGCGCCACCATCACGAGCGCCCCCTCGACCCAGCGTGATCGCCACCACGATGCGAGCTCGCGGCGATCACAGCCGAGAATGGTGAGCGCCGTCGGTACGAAGATTACGTTCGTCAGAACGTTCGACCGCGCGCGCGTCGTATACGCAAGCCAGAAGTCGGTGGCCCAGTGCGCACCGACGGATATCGCCGCGTCCGCGAACGACACCACCAGCGTCGGAATCATCGCGCCGAATACGAGGAACAGCACCATCGACCGCAGGCTCTGGATGCGAAGCTCGCCATTCGACACAACCCGCCAGAGCATCGCGCCCAGGATCGCGTCGGCGCAATTCGTCAGGAAGAGGAGCGTGATCGTCGGGAGCGGTGCGTTGCTTTGATAGCCGACGAGCAGTTGCGGAGCGAGCGACGGCACCAGGAAGAGCGGCCACGTCCGTGGCGGTGACACGATCAGCGCCGCGAGCAGAATCGAATTGGGCAGCCAGAGCACGGACTGCGGAATGAGCGGCGTCTGGAGCAGGAAGCCGATCCGCGCGCCGACATAATACGCCAGCATCACCGCGGCGACGCGGATGAACAACCGTTCACCAGCGGGAGCCGCCTCTTTTCGCTTCTCTAAAGTTCTCTCGAACAGCGTGCCGTAGCCGATGGCTGCGTGATGCCCACTCTGGTGCGTTCCCACCAGCACACTCCCGCTTTCGAAGGTCGCGAGCCCCCAATCACGCACGCGAACAGGCAGCTCGCTGAGGCGACGTCGGAAACACCAGTGTATAGCATTTCGCTCTTCGCATCAACCGTATTTTTCCGGACTACTGGGTTCAGTCTGCAAGTTTTAACATGGCGCTCACCACAAACAGCTCGTCGGACGACCGACGACTGGGGCGCGCGGTGCTCTCTCGCTCAGGCCTGGTCGCCGAACGAGGGCTTCGAAGGAGATCGCCAGAGGGGAGGTTTGAAGTGTTCCCTCGACTCGCGCGGTTCGACCATGAACGACTCGCTCAGATCGCGCTGCGCCTTCCCAGAGGCGGATCGTGAGGCAAACCCAACCAGTGACACCCAACTTCCCGGCGTCGCATCCGGCGTCCACGGCTCATCGCGGCTCAATGACCATCGCCGACCACAGCACTCGAAGCGGAACTGATGACTCGGCTCACCGAGAATTCGGAGCACGCCATCGCCCCGTACGACGCTCTCCGGCAGCGTCCGCGCCCAGTTTCGGAACGCCCGCGCCTCGATTGGATTCTCCGTGCTCAACAGCCACGCGCGATAGTCGTCATGGGTTCGCGGCTGAAGGATTCGCTGTTTGCGCGCTTCGGTCGATACTGAAAAGAATGGCGACCACTCGGCGTGAATCGCGTCCGCCGGAACGTGATCGCGATCGGCGCCGAGAATCATCGCCGTCGGAACGCAACAATGTTGACTCTCGATCAGGCGAGCACGGCCCGTTCGTTGTTGCAGCCATCGGCGCACGGCCGCGCGATTGGGGACTTTCAGCTGATCCATCTGATTCACGAGAAGCAGTTCGGCGTGGCGGAGCTGGGCGTCGAACACATCGTCTGGCTCGAGTCCCTCGTCATGCATCGCCTCGATCTCGGGCGCACTCACGACAACGATCATTCCACCCGGGCGGAAGCCGGGAAGGAAGGTGTAGCCGGCCATCCGCAGCGGACCGGCGGATGCCGACGCCTCGACCACGACATGGTCGGGCAACGCGCGGTCGCGTGTCGAACGCAACGTGGACAGCGCCGTGCCCACATCGCCATCCAGGGCGAGGCACGAGCTGCCATTCGAGAGCTCGAGCGCATTGCTGCTCGCGTTGGCCACGAGTGAAGCGCTCAGTGACGGAACGATTCCCTGATCGAAAGCCACGGCAATGCGACGACCATCATTGGAGGTGACGAGCTGTCGTAGGAGAGTGGTTTTGCCAGCTCCCTTCGGCCCGCCGACGATCGTGATTGGTATTTGCTGACGACGAGCGCTCGCGGTTACGAATCGATTCATCCACCCCTCCCGGCGCGTTTTTGTTCTGCGCTACAAAGAGAAGCTCCGTCGCGACACCGCCTAGCCCAATTGGCCTAAGAGCCACCTCACCGCATTTCCCCGACTGCCTCACACTGCCGGTAAGGCCGGAGTCAAGTGGATTGATAGTCCTCTGATGCAAGCTTTCGAAATCGAACCGTGTAGCGTCGACGCGAGCGGTCAATCACTCTGCAACTGGAAGAAAGGCTCATGCGACGCGCTTCGAACGCAGTGCTCACTACTCGAGCAACCGAACTTGACGACGTAGACCGGAGGGGCAGGAGCACGGAGACGGGCGCCGCGCTCACCCGCCGGGCCGACAGCGCCGACCCACCAGAGTTGGTACTCGGCCTGAAACAGCTCGTGGACGATCTCGCGCACGATCTCCGCCAGCCGCTGACGTCGATGACGATGAACCTGCAGAGCGCGCTCCGCTGTCTTCAGTTTGTTGAACCACGCGTGCCTTCGGCGCTCGAGGCACTCACCGATTGCCTCGACATCGAAGGCGAGCTCGTTAGGCTCGTCGCTGCGCTGCAACGGCACCTCTCGGAGGACGTGGCGGAGTCACTCTGGTTCTCGCTCAACGACCTCGCGCAGGACACATATGAGAGTCTGGCGGCTGAGCAAGCCGGTGAGCGGCGACTCGTGCGGCGGTTCGCGGAGCCACCGCCCTATGTGCGCGGCGTCGATACCTGGGCGCTCCACAAGGGCGTTCTGGGGACCGTGCGACGGCTCCTCGCCCGAGAGAGCCTAGACGGCTCTTCCCGCGATCTCCGCTGCCTCATCATTGAGACGCGCCAGACGTCTGAGCAGGCGGAGTTGCGGTTAGGCGGCATTCAGCGCGTCGACATGCCTGAGGACATCCAGTCGATTCTCGAGTGCGCGCGTGCGGTTGCGG
>JAJKIR010000057.1 GCA_021154325.1 Gemmatimonas sp. | reverse complement strand
TCCGTCGCGACGCGCTCGCCCTCGATGGGTTCGTAGAAGCTCGGCCAGCCGCTGCCGGACTCGAACTTCGTCGAGGCGTCGAATAGCGGATTGCCGCACGCCGCACACCGATAGACGCCGTCCGCGTGCTCGTTCCAGTACTTCCCCGTGAAAGGCGGCTCCGTGCCCTTTTCACGCAGCACGCGATACTGCTGCGGCGTCAGCTCGCGCCGACATTCGGACTCCGGCTTCTCGATTGGCCCGTCCGACTTCCCGATGTTCGCTTCGTCCATCGTTCACCTACGCTCCACCGTAAAAAGCAGCGGGGGCTGCCGTCGAAGCAACCCCCGCCTCCCGTTCACCGTCAACCGTCAACCGTCAACCGTCAATCGTCAACCGTCAACCGTCAACCTCAACCAGCATAGCAATACGTGCACCCCTTCTTCTGCGCGCGGTTCACCGCGAATACGCCTGACGGAACGACGTTCACACCCTTGAACATCCCCGCCAGCCAATCCTGCTTCGCGCTCTCCTTCGGCTGACCGGCGAAGCCGGCGGACATGCCACTCAGGACGTTCAGCGCCACGTTGCAGACGGTGAAGATGGCACCCCGCGCCTGAATCTTCTCGAACGCCATCCCGGGGAAGAGCAGCTCGCCCTCTTTGGCATACGCATACGGATTGCGCACCGCCGGCTGCTTCGTGACCGGATCGTTGACCTTGAACATCTCGCCGAGCTTGTACTTCGCCCAGATGTCATCGTTGAACGCGAGCGGAATCGCGAAGTGCCGCAGTCCGACCACGGCGTTGATGTCCTTGTCGCCAACCTTGTACGTCTCGCCGATGGTGTTCATAAACGTCATCGCGAAGCTGAACGGAAAGCCTTCATTCACCGACACCGCATCGAAGAACTGGCGATAGGTACCGGTCAGTCCGTTGAGCCAGTCGTCGGCGCCTGCATGCGTGTCGAGAAGCGGCGCCGCGTCGAGCACCGCGGGCGTCGCGGCGGCGACTCCCATCAATGCCATGGTGCCCGCCGTGAGGCGGCCCAAAAAGCCGCGGCGGGGTGTTGGATCCTGCGCTGCGAACAATGACATGAGCGCCTCCTGGGAGGTGAGGGTTCGTTCTGCGCAACCGACAAGCGCCGCGATACGCGACGCGACCAATGTCGACGACGGCACTCCCGACCTGCGGCGCCCGAATAAAGCCCGCCCGGTCAGTGAGCGCAACAACTAGAGGAAACGCAGGTCGGCGCTCAGAGCGGTCACGTCGTCCGGCGTGTCGACATCGCGCGGCGGGGTTCGATCGAAATCGACGTGCCTTACGCGCGCCGGATCACGCTCGACGACACTTCGCGCGCCCCGGTCGCCAGTCACGGCCAGCAGCTCCGGCGCGAGGGTGCGGTCGAACAGCACGGGATTCCCGAGCTCGCCCCGATATCGCGGGGCGACGATCAGCGGTTTCACGCCTTGCTCGGAGCGAAAATGGTCGACCAGCACCTCCACGATCCCGGTGCCGGAGACGGGCTGGTCGCCTAACGCCACGAGCAGTCCGTCCGCGGTCCGCCAATGTTCCAGCGCATACTCGACGCCCGCTCGAAGCGAGGTGCTCATCCCCGACGCGAAATCGGCGTTCACCACGAAGCTCGAGCCGAGGTCCGCGACGCAGGCTCGCACCGCCTCCGCCTCGCGCCCGAGCACCACCACATGGTCCAGCCCCGCCTCGCACAGACCGAGTACCGCGAGGCGCACCAGTGGCATCGGCCGCTCACCGTTCCCGTTCGGAACCTGAGCAAGCATCTTCTGCGTGCCGTCGAAGCGGCGCGCACTTCCCGCCGCGAGCACCACACCGACGATCATACCCCTGTCAGTGCGCGGCGCAGCGCTTCTGCCGGCAGCGTCGCGCACCGCGTTCGCCCAGCCGGCACCGCCCCGACCAACGCGAGCATGCTCTCATCGCCAAGACCCACCGCGTCGTTAGGTGCCATCCCGCGCACGTGCTCCGTGAGCAACGACGCCGCCGCAACGCAGATGGCACAGGCATTCGCCACGAACCGCGCCTCCGAGATCGTGCTGCCGTCGACCAGAACGGCCACACGAATCCGGTCTCCGCAGAGTGGATTCACCACCTCGGCCGATGCAGTCGCCTCGGGCAGCGGTCCCTGATTCCGGGGGCGGCGAAAATGCTCCGCGATGATGCTGCCGTATGGTCCTGCGCCGGCACCGGCCATCAGTCGGCGACTTCGCCGCGACGCCGCGACCGGCGATATGGCGGAAATCGGAACGCCATGTCACGCGTGAGAAATCCGCCGTGGCCGAGCGACGCCAGCTCCGCGCCGCCGATGCGGTCGCCGCAGAGAATCCGCGGTAATACGAGGTCGAACACCGTCGCCTCCGAGAAGAGCCCGCACGACGGCAAGCCGAGCACCGGCACCGCTCCCAACCGCGCGATCCAGAAGAGGCTCCCAGGGTGAGCGGGCACGCCCTGACGGATCCGCTCCCCACCGAGATCTTTCAGCGCGAGAAAAGTCGGATCCAGCTCGTCCATCGCACGGGTCCCGGCGACGACGATGATGGTGCTCTCCCCAGCGAGCAGGTGGCGCAGCGCGGCGATAATCGCCTCACGCCGCGGTTCCACGACTCGAGGCGCCAGCAGCTCGCCGCCGAGCCAGCGCGCCTTCTCGCCTAACGAATCGCCGAACTTGCCCATCGCCGCCCCGTTGCGATCGCCGAGCGAGGAGAGCACTACCGCACCGATCCGTGCCGGCAGGAACGGTCGCACGCGCACCAGCCCTCCGTTCGTTCGCGCGACTTCGACTGCCCCGTCCAGGAGGGTCCGCGGCACGGCGAACGGCGTGATCTTCGCCCGCGCCACGACCTCACCCTCGTCTACGACGTGCCCGTGAAAGAGGGTATACACCGCGAACCCCTCCCGCCCATTCACATCCGAAAGCGGGTCGACCGAAACATCCACGATTCCCCGTCGGGAGGCGATCAAGGGCCAGTGGCCCGCGGACCGCTCACCGACGCGGACCCCCGCGCCCGCCGCCGCGCTGGCGAGCCGCGTCCCTGCGTCGTCTTCATGAACGTCGTCCGGCGCGAGCGCCGCCACGTGCAGCTCCTGCCACGGCACGCCGCGAAGACGCGCCACATCGTCGAGGCTCAGTACGCGACCCTTGGCGACGCAGACCGCTCCGCGCGCGTCGCGCACGTCGTGCACGAGCACGCTCCCGGCCAGCCCGCCATCCCAGGCCTCGCCGCGCGATACGGCTCGGTACTCCATTACCCGATGGCCGCCTCCGGCCGGTCGGCGGCGCGCGCGAGTGCTGCCACGTCGGGCACCGCTCTCGTTAGGCCTGGATCGCGCCCCTCGCGCACCGCGACGATCTCCGCGGCAATCGCGAGCGCGATCTCCGCGGCGCTCTTCGCTCCGATGCCGAGTCCGATCGGCGAATGCAGTCTGCTGAGCTCCGCTGCCGTCAGTCCATCCTCGGCGAGCATCGCACGGATCGTCGCGCCCCGTCGCCGACTGCCGAGCATCCCGACATACCCCGCGTCGCCTCGCAGCACCGCGCGCAACACCGGCAGCTCGTACTTGTAGTCGTGCGCGAGGAGCACGACGTACGTTCGCCGCGTCACGCCCAGCGACTCCACAATCTCCGACGGCATCCCCACCCGAATGTCGTCCACCGATGGAAAGCGCTCGCGCGTCGCCATTCGCTCCCGTCCGTCCACGATCACCACCCGCATCCCCAGCTCGCGCACGAACACCGCCAGCGACATCGCGACCTGGCTTGCCCCGACGATCACAACCAGCTCCGGCGGCGCCAGACGCTCGAAGAAGAGCGCGACCTCTCTGTCGTTATGCGTCAGCCGTTCCACACCCGAGAGCTGTCCCGTCGCCAGACGCCGCGTCGCGATCTCGACCGCGCGCGCGTCGAGCATCTCGTCACCGAGCGTGCCGGCGCGCGCGCCACTCTCGTCGATCGCGAGCCGCTCTCGCCGCTCGTCGAGGTGCGCGACCACGATCGTCGCCTGTCCCGCCTCGTAGGCAGCGCGCGCCGCCGCGTACGCGACCGCGCTCGGCTCCTCGCTCGTGGGATCCACACGCTGCACGAGCACCTCCACCTCCCCACCGCACGTCAGGCCGAGCTCCCACGCGTCTTCGTCGCCTAACGACATGCGCAGCAGCTCTGGCGCTCCCGACTGCACGACGTGCTCCGCGCGCTCGATTACCCGCGCGTCGACACAGCCTCCGATCGTCACGGAGCCCAAGATTGATCCGTCCTCGCCGACCCACATCGTCGCGCCGGCGGTCTTCGGCGTCGTTCCAGCAGCGGCCACCAGCGTTGCCAGCGCCGCCGGTCGCCCGGACGCCTCGATTCGCGAGAGCTGCTCGAGCACCTCGCTCATCGCTCCTCCTCGAGAACCTCGGCAGCGGTGAGCGCTTCCATCCAGACGCGACGAATCTCACTTGCCCCACGGGCGTTCGGCTCCAGCGGTGAGCGACGCCAGTACCAGCGGTCCTCCTCCGGCGCCGTCGCGCCGTGACCGAGGAAATGCCCGTACACCTCGCCGAGGAGCACGCCGGGCGTCCCGCGCGCGAGCGTCCGGATGTGTTCGTTCAGCGAATCCAGAGCGTGCAGCCGCAGCATGCCCGGCTCGTCGAAGACGCCGCGCACCCGCGTCGTCCGATCCGACGGATCGTAGATCGTCGAGAGGATGAGAAGTGAGTTGGGTCGGGTCCGCCGCACCGAGTCCACGACGAACTCGAACGCCTCTACCACGTCGCTGGCGATGCGATCCACCAGCGACGTCTTCGGCTTGTTCATGAACGCACTGAACAGATCGGTGGCGCCAATCGTCAGCGTCAGCAGCGTCGGTTCCTCGCTCGCGATGAGACGCGGCAGCTGCTCGCCGAAGACGTCACCGATCGTGGCTCCATCCATCGCGAAGTTCTCGTACTCGATCGCCGGAAAGCGGCTCACGAGATCGTTGCCGATCTCCTCGGGCCAACGCGTCTCGTCGTTGCGATAGAAGAGCGACGCCGCGCCAAGTGCCGCCACGCGGCCCGCCGTCGCATCTCGCTCCAACGCGACGGCCACATCGATCTCGCCCGCGTCCAGCGCGGGATACAGATCGATCGAGGTCGAATCGCCGAGTGCGATGTAATGCGAGAAGTCCACGCGCGAAATTACCCCTCTTTACGTCAACCAGCCAATCTCACGCCGGTGACACGCCGCGGGTGGCCAGAATGCGCACGATCGCCTCACCGATCTTGTTGTTCGGCGTGCTCGCTCCCGCGGTGAGCCCTACGCGCACCGGCCCGTGCGCCGGAAGCCAATCGGTCTCCTCGGCTTCGACGTGCTTGATCCCCGCGCGTCGGAAGTGGATCGACCCACTCTCCGGATCGATGGCAGCGGCGGACTCGACGTGATACGTCGGCACGCGCTCGGCGCAGAGCGATGCCAGTGAGATGGTGTTGCTCGAGTTGAAGCCGCCGATCACGATCATCGCGTCCAGCGGCTCCCGCAGCAACTCCATCACCGCGTCCTGCCGCTCCTGCGTCGCGCTGCAGATGGTGTCGAACGTGCGAAATTGCTCCGCGCGCGCCGCTTCCCCGCGGGCCCGGCCGATCGCGGCACCGATCTCCTCCGCGATCGCGAGCGATTCACGCGCCAGCATCGTCGTCTGGTTTGCCACCCCGATCTTCACCAGGTGCGCACTCGCGTCGAAGCCGGGAGAGACCGCGTGAGGCGCGAATCGGGCGGCGATGGCAGACGCGTCGACCTTTCCCTCGATGAAGTCGCACACCACGCGTGCTTCGCTCATATCGCGCACGATGAGATAATGGCCTTCGCCGTGCTTGCCGACCTGCGACGCCGTCGCTCGCGTCTCCTCGTGATAGTACTTCCCATGGATGACGGCCGTGAAGCCATCGCGTGCGTAGCTCTCCACGCGTTTCCAGACGTTCAACACGGAGCCGCACGTCGTGTCCACGAGGATGCAGCCTAACGAGCGCAGCTCCTCGAAGTCCTCGATCGTGACGCCGAACGCGGGGAGAATCACGACGTCCTCGGGACGAATCGACGAGAAGTCGAACGTGCGGCCATCCCGCCGTTCGAGAATCTCGATGCCCATCTCACGGAGCCGCGCGTTCACGTACGGATTGTGGATGATCTCGCCAACCAGAACGATCCGCCGGTCGGGGAATTTCCGCCTCGTCTGATAGGCGTACTCCACCGCCCGCTCCACCCCGTAGCAGAAGCCGAATTCCCTGGCCAGGCGAATCGTGACCTCACCCGCCGTGAGCGTGTAATCGCTTGCCTTCATGCGATCTACGAGCGCCCCCTCGTACGCGGCGAGCTCCTCCTGGACCTCCGCCTTCAGGCCGAATCCCTTCCGGAAATAGGTGGACGAATCGGGGGATGGAGGGGTGGGCGTCATACCCTAAATGTAAGTCGGCGCCTCGGCTGCCGTGCTCGCGCCCCCGTGGGCGGGACCGTTATCTTGCGTCCGCACATGCCCGCCGACACATCCGACCCGATAACGCTGGCCGAGCCCGCGACGATACCCTCGCGGGAGAGTGTCATCGAGACCGTCCCGTCCGAGCCACTCGTACGCCCGGCGCCGTTGTTGAAGGGTGACACGATCGGTGTCGTTGCACCCTCGTACTCGCCACGCGTCGGTTGGCTCACGCGCGGAGTGAAGGCGCTCGAGCGCGCGGGCTACACGGTGCTCCTCGATCCCGAGATCTCCACGCTGCGCCGCTTCACCCGAGCTGAGGACGAGCGCCGCGCAGAGAACTTCATGGGCATGTGGTTGGATCCCCGGGTCAAGGCAGTCATCGGCGGTACGGGTGGCTACGGTGCGGTCCGCATGATCCCCTACCTCGAGCCGCGAATCTTCGAGAGCAACCCGAAAGCGTTCGTCGGCTACTCGGACATCACCGCGCTCCACCTCTGGCTCATGCGCTGCGCGCATCTGCGCGTCTTCCATGGGCCAACGGTGGACGACTTGATTCCGAGCGCTCGCGATCCAACGATGGCGTCGCTCCTCTCCGCGCTCACCGCGCCGCGTCCCGCGACGCGCATCGGGCGCGACATGGCTCGCGCCGCCAAGCCGGGGCGCGCGACGGGCCGACTCGTCGGCGGCAATCTCTCCCTCGTGCAGCAGTCGATCGGTACGCCGTACGAGATCGACGTCCGCGACGCGATCCTCTTTCTCGAGGAAACCCGCGATCCGATGTCCGTCGTCGACGAGCGGCTCGTCCATCTGCGCGCTGCCGGGCTGCTGCCGCAGGTGCGTGGCATCGTCTTCGGTCAGCTCTCGCTCGATCGCTCCGAGGAAGACGAGTTCGAGGATTTCGTTCTCGACCTCGTCTCCGATCTCGACGTGCCCGTGCTCATGGATTTTCCCGCCGGTCACGAGGTCCCGAACCTAACGATTCCCCTCGGCACCGAAGTCGAGCTGGTCGTCGAAGAGACCACCGGCTGGCTGGTCTACCGGGAGGATGCACTGGCGGTGACCGGCGACGCCGCGGCGGCGTCGTCGGCCGCCTAACGATCGCTACCAGAGGGCTGGCGTGAGAAATCGCGCCAGCGCGTACGTCAGGATCACCTCATACGCCGCCTGCCGGTCCACGAGCCCCGCCGTGAGAATGCCGACGGCGCCCTGACGGTGCTTCACGTTGTACTCTCCGGTTAGGCGGTCCATCGCAACGCCCAGCTCCAGGCCCTCCTCGCGGATCAATCGCGCTACGGCATTTGGCAGCGGCATCGCCAGCGAGCCGCCGATTCCTTCGTTACCCGAGCGATCGACGACCGCGGCCCACGCGCAGGTACGCATCGATCCGTTGCTCTCCACGACGCCACCCTCGAGCCCGATCCCGAGATCGCCCTCGATCGCCTCACGAGCACGACGCGCTCGCGCGAGCGCGCCGCGGATCGTTTCTTCGTCTCCAAAGGGTTGGTCGCTGACTGTGGACGAAACGTTCACGGGCTCGACACGCGCTCCCGCGGCGACGCGACCGATCACCGCGCGTGCCGCCGCGAGCTTCACTGGGTTCGTCGATCCAACGGCGATGAGCCGTATGCTGGCGAACGCGGCCGCGTCGGCGAGCGAGGACATGAACGAGCGCTCCGTCGTGAGAGTCGTGAGTGTCGCGAATCTACATCGCCTCTGACCCATGAGTCGAAGCTCGCCTTCTTGCTAGCGTCGAAACCGCGGGGTATGCTTTCCGTCCGCCGATGACTGCCACACCAGCATTACTCGATCTGCCTACCGCATTCACGCCTGCGCTCACGCGCGAGCGTGCATTTGCGTTCGTGGGCGAGCGTCTCTGGCTGGACTTCGTGAACACCGAAGCCGCGCGCGCCACCGATGCGCTCCGCGATTTCGACACGCTGATGTCCTGGCTCGAAGCCGCGTCTCTCCTCGATGGCGAGCGCGCGCTGGGAATGCGCCGTCGTGCGCGTGAGCAGCCATCGGGCGCCGCGGCCGCACTCGTGGATGCCCGTCGCGTTCGTGGCGCACTTCGTCTCCTCGCGGAGCGCGGCTGGAGCGCGAACACCGCTGAACAGGTGCGCGGTGACGCGTTAGGCGAGATCAATCGCGTGCTCGGACGAAGTGCTGGAACTCGGCGTGTCGAGCGCCGCGGTGATGGCACCTACGCGCGGACCTTTGTCCCCGTGGGCGATGCCTTCGCCGGATTGATGATTCCAATTGTCGAATCGGCGGCCGACGCACTCATCCTCGGCGAGCTGCAGCGCGTGCGCCGGTGCGCCGACGGACGCTGCGCTCACGTCTTCTACGACAGCACGAAGAATGGCCGACGGCGGTGGTGCGACATGGCCACCTGCGGCAATCGCGCGAAAGCCGCTCGCCATCGCCAGAAGCTCCGAGAAACAGCTGACTGAAGAGAGACGTTGAGAGCGGGCGGGCGTCTTTAGATTGAGCACCGATCCGCCGCGCCCAACCTCGGGCCTGCCGTCCGATCTCTCGTGGCCGGAGCGCCACATGCCTACGTCCGCCCGACTCGCCATTGTCGGCGACTACGACCCGACGATGTACACCCATCTCGCCATCGACGAGGCGCTGCGCCACGTCCGCGAGCTGCGCGAGCATGCGCTCGAGTGGAAGTGGGTTGGCACCGCGGAGATCGCGGCGGACCCGGACACGCACCTCGCCCTCGTCGATGCCATCTGGCTCGCACCGGGCAGTCCGTATGCGAGTCTCGAGGGTGCGCTGGCCGCGGTGCGCCACGCGCGCGTTGGTGGAATTCCGTTTCTCGGCGTCTGCGGCGGGTTCCAGCACGCGGTGCTCGAGTTTGCGCGAAGCGTCGCGGGAATTCCGGACGCCGATCACGCGGAGTCCAATCCGGCAACCGAAGTGCCGGTGATCACGGCACTCGCCTGCTCGCTAGTCGGCAAGGCCGCGCCAGTCTTTCTCGATCCGACGTGCCGCACCGCCGCCATCTACGGGCGATGGCGTGTCGTCGAGCGGTATCACTGCAGCTATGGCGTGAACCCCGAATATCGTGCGTCGCTGCAACGCGCCGGTCTGCAGTTCGTCGGCGAAGACGACCATGGCGACGCTCGTGTCGCGGAGCTTTCAGGCCATCCGTTCTTCATCGCGACACTCTTCCAACCGCAGCTCGAGTCCGCGCCGGACGCTCCCGCGCCACTCGTCCGCGCCCTCGTCGACGCCGCCATCTATCATCGCGACCACCGGCCAACCCCACGCGGCTCGGCGACGATTACCGCGATCATCCAGTGAACCGCGTACCTAACGAGGGAGCGGCGATCGTCGAGGTCGTCCGCACGTACCTCGAGCTCCGGCACGCCGAACAGTTTCGACCTGGTGCCCCGCTCCCTCCCGCGGCGCGCCTCGTCGAGCACCAACCCTGTTCGCCCGCCGAGTATCGCCGGCTGTACGCGTCCGTAGGTGGCCCATGGCACTGGCGCGACCGGCTCGCCTGGGACGACGCGACACTCGCCGCGCACCTCGCCTCACCCGACATCCAGGTCTTCGAGCTCCTCGTCGACGACGAGAGCGCGGGCTATTTCGAGCTGCGGCGCAGCGGCCCCGGCGAAGTGGAGATCGCGTACTTCGGGCTCGTTCCCGGGTTCATCGGTCGGGGGCTCGGCGGTGCGCTGCTCTCGGAAGCGGTGCGCGAGGCATGGCGCTTCGGTGGCAGTCGCGTCTGGCTTCACACGTGCACCCTCGATTCACCACACGCGCTCCCGAATTACAAAGCGCGTGGCTTCACGCCATATCGGGTCGAGCACTACACGGCGGAAACTGCCTAACGCCAGCGCGGCCCACGGCGGCCGCGCAGGCCACCACGTCGCCCCGGGGACTGCTCTCCCCGCTCGCCTTCCGCGTATGGCGTGCGCGGGCCTCGGCGGCGCTCCCCTTCGGCATGGCTCGCGTTAGGCGCCGCACCACCGGTGGCGTCCTCGCGGCGAGACGATCGCTCACGTCGGCCCGGCCGCTGCTTCCGCCGGTGACCGCGCGACGGCCGTCCGTCCGCGCTGCCGCCATGCCCGCGCCGCTTCCGCTCGCGCCGCGCCTCCCGCTTCTCCTCCCACGCGCGGTTCATCGCCTGGAGCTCTTCCTCGGTGAACGGACGCTCCAGCTCCTCCTGCAGTGCCTCCAGCGTCGACGCGCGCGCCGCCCCACGAGCTCCACGCGTTACGACGAACCGTACCGGTCTATCCAGAGTCGGGATCTCCGCCTCCGATAACGTCCGCGCCAGCTTCTCGGG
>JAJKIR010000056.1 GCA_021154325.1 Gemmatimonas sp. | reverse complement strand
GATGGGCGCATCGAAGCCTCGCGCCTCTCACTTCTTCATACCCTGCATGGTCGAATCGCGACGCGCCTTGAACTCGTTCCCCGCGCGCCACTCCGGCATCGGGTCCTGCTGCGCGACCACGTAGCCGACGCGGAAGAGAGTGCGCACGTCCTGCACGCCGCCCGAGAAGTCCCAATCCTTCTTCACCTCGTCGGACGGCTTGTGGTAGTCGCGGCTGGTGTATTCGTCGCGCTTCTTCATCCCGTAGCCGTTCGGCTTGCCGACGAACTCCGTGCCGGCATCGGTGTCGAGCGCGGGAACGCCCTGTTTAGCAAACTCGAAATGATCAGAGCGGTAGTAGAAGCCCTTCTCAGGCTCCGGATCGGGATGGACCGTGCGGCCGTCGGCCTTGAGGATCCGCGTCAGGTCGTCGTCGAGCGTCGAGTTGCCGAGACCGATGACCGTGTAGTCGCTCGTGCGGCCCCACTGGTTGATGCCGTCCATGTTGATGTTCGCGGCCGTCTTGTTCAGCGGATAGAGCGGATGCTGCGCGTAGTACTTCGAGCCAACGAGTCCCTTCTCCTCCGCCGTCACCGAGAGAAAGAGAATCGACCGCTTCGGGGGCGTGGGGAGCTTCGTGAACGCCGCCGCGATGTCGAGCAGCGCCGCGCAGCCGCTCGCGTTGTCCGCCGCGCCGTTGAAGATCTGATCGCCCTTGATCGTCGTGTCGCGGCCGAGGTGATCCCAGTGCGCGCTGTAGATCACGTATTCGTCCTTGCGATCGGTGCCGGGAAGCTTCGCGACGACATTCTTCGACTGGATCTGTCGGTGAGCGATCTTGACGTTGAAATTCGCCTTTGCACCGATTGCGACCGGGACGAAGTCCTTGCGCTTCGCCGCCGCCTTGAGCGAGTCGAAGTTGAGCCCCGCGTCGCGGAAGAGCTCTTTCGCCTTCTCTAAACGGATCCAGCCTTCGACGGGCACGCGATTCTCCGCGTCGGCCGAGGGCACGTCGAACTGCTCCGCGGAGTTGCTCGAGCGAACGACCTCGTAGGGATAGCCGGCTGGTCCAGTTTCGTGAATGATGATCGCGGCCGCGGCGCCTTTGGCGGAGGCGATCTCGTACTTGTAGGTCCAGCGGCCGTAATACGTCATCGCCTTCCCCTTGAACATCGTCGTGTCGAGCGCATCGCTCTTCGACGCATTCGGCGCGGGAACGGCGGGGTCGTTGATGAGCATCAGCATCGTCTTGCCGTGCATGTCGACGCCCTTGTAGTCGTCCCACTGATACTCGGGCGCAACGACGCCATAGCCGACGAAGACGACATCGGAAGTGTCGATACGAGTCGAGTCGCGATTGTGCCGCGAGTTCGCGATGTAATCATCGGGATAGCGCAGCGCCACGGTCTTTCCCTTCGTCGTGAACGAAGCAGCCGGATGCGCCGTGTAGCCGATGAGATCCACCTTCTGGATGTACGAACCGTCCGGATTCCCGGGCTGGAGACCCAGCTTCTGGAACTGCTGGGTGAGGTACGCGACTGCCTTCTCTTCGCCGGGCGTTCCCGGAGCGCGGCCTTCCATCGAATCCGCCGCGAGATCCTTGATGTGCTGGAGCAGCGACGCGGTGTCGATCGCCTGCGCGGCGGCGGCGACCGCGGCGGAGGTGGCCGTCGTATCGGTGAAGGCCGCGGAGCTCGACGCCGGTTTCGACGAATCTGCCGAGGCGTTGGCGCCGGTCTTTTCAGTCACACATCCAGCAACCAGGAAGGCGACGAGGAGACTGCAGGTGCGGCGAATGGAAAGCACGGGAGAGGGCATTGGGCGTTTTCTTGGGTAAAGGCGCCGAACGATCGGCGCGGGTGCGGCGGACGCAATTCGGAATCTCCCGAGCGCGGAAGCGGGCGGCAAGAGGCACGGTGCGTCATATTGCGTGGCACGACACCCACGACGGATTACGACCGATGAATCAACTCACATCTCGCTCGACATACTTCGGTGCCACCATCGCGGCGCTGCTCGTCGCCGCGGCGTGCCGCACCGAAAGCCGGCAACCCGCTGGCGACTCCAGCCGGAGCACCGCAAATCCGACGGCGGCATGCCCGCAAGACAATGGTGGGCTCACACTGCCCGCGGGCTTCTGCGCGACGATCTTCGCCGACAGCATCGGCCACCCACGGCATCTCGTCGTCGCGCCTAACGGCGACGTCTACGTGAATACCTGGAGCGGCCAGTATTTCGGCGGCGACAAGGGACCGCCGGGCGGCTACATCGTGATGCTGCGCGACACGTCCGGCGACGGCCGCGCCGACGTCATCGCCCGCTTCGGCGCCACGAGCGACAAGGGTCAGGGCGGCACGGGCATCGGGCTGCATGGGAGCGCCGTGTACGCCGAGGAAGGCGGCACGATCATGCGGTATGCGCTGCCCGTGAACGGAGGGGTACCGACGGACAGTCCGTCAACGATCGTGCGGGGGTTGCCGCTCACGGGCGACCACCCGATGCATCCGTTCGCCATCGACTCGTCGGGCACGATCTACGTCGACCTCGGCTCGGCGTCGAACGCGTGCCAGCTGACGAATCGGGTTCCGAACTCCCCCGGCCACGATCCGTGCACGGAGCTGCGCACGCGCGGCGGCATCTGGGCGTACGACGCGAACAAGCTCGATCAGGCGTTCTCGCCGGCGAATCGTTATGCAACGGGCATTCGCAACGCCGTCGGCATCGCCCTCGATGGCAACGGCCAACTCTGGTCGACGCAGCACGGTCGCGACCAGCTCGCGGAGAACTGGTCGCGGCTGTACACGCCGGAGCAGGGCCAGAACCTGCCCTCCGAGGAGCTGCTGATGATCGAGAAGGATGCCGACTACGGCTGGCCGCGCTGCTACTTCGACGCCGATCAGCAGAAGCTCGTGCTCGCGCCGGAGTACGGCGGCGACGGCGGCCGTCGCGTCGGCGACTGCGTGACCAAGCACGCCCCGGCGGCGTTCTTTCCCGCGCACTGGGCGCCCGACGGCCTCCTGTTCTACACGGGGACGATGTTCCCTGCGCGCTATCGCACCGGCGCGTTCATCGCCTTCCATGGGTCCTGGAATCGCGCGCCAGGTCCGCAGGGCGGCTATCAGGTGGTCTTCCAGCCACTCTCGTCAGGCAAGGCGTCCGGCGCGTACGAGTCGTTCGCGAACGGCTTCGCCGGCGGCGTTCTGCAGCCCGACGCCGCGAAGCATCGCCCCACCGGCCTCGCGCAAGGCCCGGATGGGGCACTGTATATCAGCGATGATAAGGGTGGACGTGTGTGGAAGGTCATGTATCGGGCAGCTCAATAAGCCACCAACGGTCAAGAGACTCTCTTCGAGTACTGCCTAACCGCCAACGAGAACACCACCGCCGCGAAAACCGCCAGAATCGCAAACGGCCGCTGGATCTCGCGCAGGCCGGCACCCTTCACAAGCACCGCGCGCGAGATCGCCACGAAATGCCGGACCGGGTTCAGCTCGGCCACGACCTGCACCCACCGCGGCATGCTGTCGATCGGGGTGAAGAGACCGCTCATCAGCAGGTAGATCATCATGATGAAGAAGGTCACGAACATCGCCTGCTGCTGCGTCTCGACGATCGTCGAGATCCAGAGACCGATGCCTAACGCGGCGACGAGATAGACCGCGGAGACGCCGAGCAGGAGAAAAGGGCTGCCGAGCATCGGGACGCCAAACACGACGCGACCGAGCACCAGGCCCGCGGCAAGCTCGAACATCCCGAGCACCCAGAACGGCAGCAGCTTGCCGGCGATGAACTGCCCGCGGGTGATCGGCGTGACGTTGAGTTGCTCGAGCGTGCCGAGCTCCTTCTCCCGGGCGATGTTCTGGGCGGTGAGGAGCGTCCCGATGAGCGTCACGAGCGCGACGAGAATCCCGGGGACCATGTAGTGCCGGTAATCGAGCGTCGGGTTGTACCACGCGCGGGTGCGGACATCGATCTGCGCCGCACCGCGCCGCGGGCCGCTCTCGGTGCTGGCGGGGACCGCCGATCCACCGCCGAGCGCGGGCGCCAGCTCCGCCGCATAACGAGTGAGAATGCGCGACGCGTAATATTGGACGATCCCGGCGGCCATCCCCTTCTCCGCGTTGACGACGAGCTGCACCGCGGCAGCGTGCGTCCGCACGAGATCGCGCTCGAAGTCGTGCGGGATCGTGAGCACCATCGTCACGTCGCCCGAGAGGAGGCGCTCGTTCGCCAGCTCCGGACTGGGCGACGCACCAGCGATCGTGAAGTTCCCCGACGCGGAGAAGCGCGTCACCAGCCCGCGCGACGCGCTCGTGTGGTCCTGATCCACGACATAGAGCGGCGTGTCGCGAATCTCGAACGTGGCGGCGTTCGAGAGCACGAGCAGTTGCACGAAGGGAATGAGCAGCGCCTGCGCGAGCGTCGCCTTGTCGCGAGCGACATGCAGGACCTCGGCCCACGCGAGCACGAGAATGCGGCGCATCAGGCGAGCCGGATGCGGAAGGAGCGGGTTGCGGCCGCCACGAGCAGCACCGTCATGCCAAGCAGGATCAGCGTCTGCGGCCACAGGTACTCGAGACCGACGCCCTTGAGCATCACGCCGCGCGCGATGACGATGAACCACTTCGCGGGCACGACGTTGGCGATGGCGCGCAGCGGCCACGGCATGCTCTCGATCGGGAAGATGAAGCCCGAGAGAAGGATCGTCGGCAGCATGGTGCCGGCCAACGCACCGATCATCGCTACGCGCTGCGACGACGTCCGTGAGGAGATGAGGATGCCTAACGAGAGCGACGTCAGGATGTAGAGCACACCCTCGCCAAGAAGGAGCATCAAGCTGCCGCGGAGCGGCACGGCGAAGACGAGTCGCGCCTCGGCGACGACGAGCAGCACACTCACGAAGCCGATCACGAGATAGGCGAGCACCTTGCCGACGATGATCTCTAGTGGCTTGAGCGGCGAGACGAGGAGAATCTCCATCGTCCCCGTCTCCTTCTCGCGCGTGAGGGAGATCGCCGTCATCAGCGCGGAGATGATCGTCAGGACGAACGCGATGAGTCCGGGCACGAAGAGATTCGCGCTCGCGCGGGTCGGGTTGAAGCGCATCCGCGCCTCGGGCACAATGCGAACGGCACCACCACGGGCGGCAATGTCTCGCTCATATCCCTGGATCACCGCCAGGGCGTAGCTTTCCATTGCGCTGCCGGAGTTCGGCTCGGATGCGTCGGCCACGACGAGCACACGCGCGGTCAGGCCGCGCGCGAGCCGATTCGCGAAGTCGCCGTCGAGCACGATCGCTTCCTGGATCGCCCCGCTCGCGAAGAGCCGGTCGAGCGTGCCCGCACTCGGCAGCACGCGAACAACGCGGAACGCGTCCGTCGCCGTGAACCGGTTGCGCAGCTCGATCGTGGCCGCGTCTGGAGACGGATCGACGATGGCGAGGCGAATGCGCGAGATGTCGGTGCGAATCGCGTAGCCGAAAAGGATGACCTGCAGGATGGGCATGAAGATCACGACCGCCAGCGTGCGCCGGTCGCGCAGGATGTGCAGCGCCTCCTTTCGGAGCAGGCCGCGAAAGGCGCTCATCCCGCCGCTCCCGCCGTGGGCCGCGCGAGCCGAACGAACAGCTCGTCGATCGAGCCGACGTCGAACTGGGACTTGAGCTCCGCCGGCGCGCCTAACGCTCCGATCCGTCCCGCGACCATGATCGAGATGCGGTCACAGTATTCTGCCTCGTCCATGTAGTGCGTCGTCACGAAGACGGTCGTTCCCCGGGCAGCCGCTTCGTAGATCAGTTCCCAGAATTGCCGTCGCGTGATTGGATCGACGCCGCTCGTCGGCTCGTCGAGAAATACAATCGACGGCTCGTGCAGCAGCGCGACGGAGAACGCGAGCTTCTGCCGCCAGCCTAGCGGGAGCGCCTGCACTCTCGTAGCCGCGTCGAGGCCGAGGCGGGAGAGCATGTGCGTCGTGCGCTCGCGCACGACCTCCCTCGAGAGATCATAGATGCCGCCGTACAGCCGGATGTTCTCGCCAACGGTGAGGTCCTCGTAGAGCGAGAACTTCTGGCTCATGTACCCGATGCGGCGTTTGATCCACTCGCTCTCGGTATAGACGTCGTGCCCCGCCACGCGCGCCGACCCAGAGCTCGGTGCGAGAAGGCCGGTGAGAATGCGGATCGCCGTGGTCTTGCCGGCACCGTTGGCGCCGAGGAATCCGAAGACCTCACCGACGCCGACGTCGAAGGTGATGTGATCGACCGCGGTGAACGTACCGAAGCGACGCGTGAGCTCGCGCGCTTCGATGGCGTGCTCGCGCGCGGGCGCGGCGGTCACGCGGCGCGCTCCGGCTCGCCCATTCGCGCCATGAAGGTGTCCTCGATCGTTGGTCGCGTCTCCTGCACTTCGGCATCGGCGAAGCCGCGCGCCTGGAGATGCTCGCGCAGCTCACGCGCGATCCGCTCCGGCGGCACTCCATCGCGGCGATCGGTGTAGTGCAACACGTCGCCGAAGGGGAACACTGTCGCTGCGTTGGCGAACTCGCGCGTCGCGATGAGCAGCCGATAGCGCTCGGCGGCGCGAACGGCGAAGAGCGGGCGCCCGAACGAAGCGGCGATGCGATCTGGGACATCGATGCCGAGCAGCTTGCCGCGCTGGATGAGCGCGACGCGACCGCAGCGGTCCGCCTCGTCCATGTAGGGCGTCGAGACGACGATCGTGAGACCAGTATTCCTGAGGCGATCGAGAAGCTCCCAGAGCTCGCGTCGCGACACGGCGTCGACACCCGTCGTTGGCTCGTCGAGAAAGAGAATCTCGGGGCGATGCACGAGCGCGCAGCAGAGCGCGAGCTTCTGCTTCATGCCACCGGAGAGCGCGCCCGCACGACGGTCCTTGAATGGCGCGAGCTGGTCGTAAATCGGGCCGATGAGGTCGTGCTGCGCCTCGATCGTAGCGCCAAAGACGGAGGCGAAGAAGCTGAGATTCTCCTCCACCGAGAGATCGGGATAGAGCGAGAAGCGTCCCGGCATGTAGCCGACGCGACGCCGCAACTCCCAGAGATCGGTGACCACGTCACGCCCGAGCACCGTAGCGCGACCAGCGTCGGGAACACTCAGAGTTACGAGAATGCGAAACAACGTCGTCTTCCCCGCCCCGTCGGGCCCGATGATGCCGAACAGCTCGCCGGGAGCGATCTCGAGGCTAATCGCGTCGAGCGCGACGACGTCCGCGAAGCGCTTCGAGAGTGCCTCGACCGTCACCGCATTCACGGCGAGAATCTCACATCGGCCGGCATGCCGATTTTGACGATGCCGCCGGGATTCGGGACGCGGACCTTCACGGCGTAGACGAGATCCTTCCGCTCGTCACGAGTCTGAATCGGTGTCGGCGTGAACTCTGCTTCGGGCGACACCCAGCTCACCGTCCCCGCGAGCGTGCGTCGCGTCTTGTTGCCCGTGTCGATGGATACGTTCGCAGTCCCGCCCAGCTTCACATGCGCGAGCTGCGTCTCGTTGACGTACGCCCGCAGGATCATCGAATCGAGGTTGGCGATCTTGTAGAGCGGCTGACCCGCCTGAACGAACTCGCCGCGATCGGAGTAGCGGGCGAGCACGGTGCCACCGACCGGACTCGTTATGCGCGCCTTGCCGAGCTGCTCGCCGATCTGCGCGAGGCGGGCATCCGTCGACTTCACGTCCTCGGCGACACTCCGGCGCTGCGCCTCGGCGCCCTGGATCTGCTGCGTGAGCACCTTGTAATCGCGCTCCGCCTGATCGAGCTGCTGCGCCGTTGCCGCCTGCTCGTTGAAGAGACGCTGGATGCGCTCATAGTTCCGATGGGCGATCTCCTGTTGAACGCGGAGCGCGTCGAGCTGCTGGCCGACTTCGGTGACGCGCGACGCGCCGCCACTCTTCTGGGCGGTGAGCTGCCGGTGCTGCAGCGACAGCTGCGTCGTGTCGATGACGCCGACCACCTCGCCGGAAGCTAGCCTCTGTCCTTCATCTGCCTTGAACCAGAGGAGCTGCCCACTCGTCTCGGCGGAGACGACGACCTCCGTCGTCTCGAAGTTGCCGTAGGCGTCAGGCTCGTTGCCGCCACGACACGCCGCCACGAGGAACATCGCTCCGAGCGCGGCAAGAAATCGCCGCGACGACGATATATGTCTCATCATCGAAGCTCCACGCCGATGGTGGTGAGATAGCGTGCTTGCGCCTGCGCCAGCTCGACCTCGTGGCCGGCTTTCGTTAGGCGTGCGGCGAGGACGTCGTTCTCGCGATCGACGTATTCGGCGGCCGTGACGACCGCTTCCGCGTAGCGGTGCCGCGTCTCGCGCTCGATGCCGGCGCGGAGCGCGATGATCGCGTCATCCGTACGAAGCGCGGCCGTGAGTCGATCGATGTCGGCGAGCTGCCGCTCGACGGCGCGCTGCGTCGCGGCCGTGAACGCCGCCTCGTCGCTGGTCACGATCTGCTGTTGCAGCGCCAGGACCTCGCGGTCGCGATCGGTGGTTCCCCAGCTCCACGGCGTCCACTGCACCTCCACGCCGCCGAGCCAGTAGCTGTTGAAACTGGTGGCGAGGACGTTGAGCCCAGGCTTTCCATACCCGGCGCGGCCGAACGCCGAGACTCGGGGACGGATCTGCGCCGCGACGACTCGCTCCTGCGCCGCGAGCTGCTCGCGGGTGCGCGCGAACTGGAGATACTCGGGTCGGTTGCGCGGAACGCTAGCCCGCGCCGACGCGACGGTCGCGACGAGATCGGGCAGGAGCAGCGTGTCGGTCGTGGCGATTGTACGACCCGCGAGCACCGCGAGCACCGCGAGGGACGCGGCACGCGTCGCGCCGAGGTCATCGAGATCCTGGCGGCGGCGGAGGAGCTCGGCCTCGAGCGTCGCGGCCTCGCTCGGAAGCGCCGTTCCTTCGCGGACGCGGGCGCGGGCGACGCGGAGCTGCGCCTCGAGGTCCGCAATTGCGGCGTTGAGCGCTCCCGCCCGCGCCTGGGCGATGGCCGCGGAGAAGAATGCGTCGTTGACTTCACCGCGGAGGGCATAGACGGTCGTACGCAGCCGCGCCTCGGCGAGGCCGAGGGTAGCGCGCTCGACGTCGGCGCGTGCGCCTAACGACGGATCGAGGAGCCGTTCCTGGACGCCGAGCTCCGCGCCGTAGCGATCGTGCGGGGGCGTCGGCACAACGACGTTAGGCAGGCGAATCGGAATCGTCGTCACGGCCGATTGATACTGAGCGGTGCCGTCGCCACTGAGCGCTGGCAAGCGCTCGGCCGCGAGAGTGCGGAGGCGGAGCGCGGTCGCCTGGCGCTGAAGCGCGAGCTGCTGCTCGCGCGGATCCACTTGCGCGGCTGCTTGCTGTAGCTCACGGAGGCGCAGCGTGTCGCGCCGGGCCGGGGCCTGAGCGGGCGCGGAGCGCATCGCGAGCGCGACGAGAGTGACGGACGCGAACACGCGCATGGCGCGATTCATGGCCGGAGTCCGTGGAGGAAGAAGATCGGGAGGTCGCGCTTCCGCCGCGCGATGAGGCGCGCGAAGTCGTCGTCGTCGAGGCGGAGCATGGCTTGCACCATGGGCCGCGCAGCGAACGGAAAGATGCAGAGCGAGAGCAGGTTGAGCATGAACTGATCGGGCGCTATCGGCCGCATGCGGCCCTCGCGGACGCGGGCGCGAATCTGCTTGCCGAGGGTCTCGAAGAGGCGCGGCGCGAGCTCGTCGACGGAGACGCCGGCGAGGGCGGCGATCAGCTCCCTGGCGCGCGCGGGATTGTGGGTGAGCTCGGAGATGATGTAGCCGGGGAGATACGGATGCTCGAGGAGGACGTCGAGCTCGATGTCGATGACGCGGGCGATCTTGATCTCGAGCTCGTGATTGGAGGCGAGCGTCGCGATCACGGGCGGCATGAGCTTCGTCGCGGCGCGCTGGAAGACGGCGGCGGCGAGTCGCTCCTTGGTGCGGAAGTAGTAGTGGAGGAGCGCCTTGTTGACGCCGGCTTCGTCGGCGATCTCCTGGGTGCGGGCACCGGCGCTGCCGCGGCGGAGGAAGACGCGATGGGCGGCGTCGAGGATCCGCTCTTCGGCGTTATGCGCCGCGGGCTCCGCGGCCGCTGCGCGGCGCTTCGCACGAGGTGCGGATCGAGTGCGACCAGGCGGTTTAACCATTGGGTTTGACCATTTGGTTAAACAAAAAGTACGCTTTGCTTGACGCGGGCGCAAGCATGGCGCGGCGGCGAGACCGTAAACAAATGCTCCAGATACGGGTGCATCCCGATAATTCCCGGCGGCGAAGGCGATGGCCCCTGACACTCACTGACACGGCGCTGAAACCACTGAGGGGCTCCTTGTCAGAGAGAGCTCCTCGCTCCAGTGAGGAATTGCTTTGTTAAAACTTCAGGATGCCTCCACGGTTAGTGGAGGCGTCGCTGCTGAGGAGAGCGTCAGTGGTTTGAGTGCATGTCAGCGGTTTCAGGGGCCCTGCTGGACTCCATGGCAAGCCAACGCCCGACAATCCCGGAGGAAGCCAAATACGAATGGGGCGGGAGAGCCAATCTCTCCCGCCCCATCCCCCGTCCCGCCTCCCGTGCCCCGCTAACGCGCCGAGACGTCCTCGCGATAGAGCGTCGGGAACCGCGTCTTGAGCGCCGCCACCTTGGGCAGGTCGTACGTCGCGATGTACGGACTATCCGGGTGCAGCATCGCGTAATGCTGGTGATACGCTTCCGCCGGATAGAACGCGCGCAGCGGCGCGACCTGGGTCACGATCGGCCGGGCGTACGTCTTCGCGTTCGTCAGCTGCTTCAGGTACGCGTCGACGACATCGCGCTGCGCGTCGGTGGCGTAGAAGACCGCCGACCGATACTGCGTGCCGACGTCCGGCCCCTGGCGATCCTTCTGCGTTGGATCGTGCGCGACGGAGAAGAAGACCTGGAGCAGCGTGCCTAACGATACCTCGGAGGCGTCGAAGGTCACCTGCACCGACTCGGCGTGACCGGTGGTACCCGAGCTCACGTCCTCGTACGAAGGCGACGTCATGGTACCGCCAGCGTATCCGGAGACAGCGCTCTTCACGCCGCGTACGTGCTCGAAGACAGCCTGAACACCCCAGAAACATCCGCCGGCGAAGACGATTGTCTCATCGCGCGGGCTGGTCGCGAGCGTGCTGCCCATAGTCGCCATGGGCGCCGTCGCCGCTCCAGCCGCTGCGGGCCGCGCTGATGCCCAGTAAGCGCCCCCAGCCACGACGGCCGCAATCGTTCCCAGACGTGCCATCATCCCTGCCATAGCCCCATCCTGTTTTTGACATCCTTTCAAACTACCGGCGGAGGGCGCTTGTTCCCGAGCTCAACGCCCTCGAGGGTTCACCATCTTGATCTCGACATCGACACTCGTGGGATCGGCCTGAAACACGGTCATGAACCCGCGCCAGACAACGTGGGACGTGTCCGAGGCTTCCACGTAGGTGATCGCGACATCGTCGCCGCTCGCCACCGGCGCCCTCGTGCGCCACCCAGCCGCGTCGAGCTGGGCGCGATAATGCGCGAGCACTTCAGAGGGCTTGAGCGGCCCGGTCAAGCGGGTGTTGATGGAGGTGTTGCTGCCGCCGGAACCTCCTCCCCCGCCGTAAGTGGCCATGCCCGCTGGGGGCATTAGCGCCGGGAACTTGAACTGCGATCCGAAGAGCATGCGCTCGCGGTCGCGCCGCCTACAGAAGCTGAACTGCTGATTCCGAAGTTGAGTGATCTTGAGATAGGTACCTCCCCTCGGTGCCGGCACGGACGCGAGCGCAAGCGATGTGCTATCCGAGCAGTACGCGTTGCCAAACGGCGCGCTATATCCAGACGAGATGAACCCTCCGCGCTCTTCGCCTGGCGGCGGAGGCGGAGGCGTCCATCCTCGCGCGCGGAGCTGTCGGTCCACCGATAGGACGATCTGATTCGGCGGCAGCGTGAACGCGACGATGAGCACCGTGTTCCGACCATCATCGGTGCCGCCGAGCACCGTACCTCCCTCCAGCGACGTCAGGCTCTGCGGCACACCGTCGGGCGCGCGACCAACGAAGATCCGCGGCGGCCGTCCCAACTCGGACTCACCGCGCCCAAGCAGCGCATGAACGAGCTCCGTCGGGATGCTCGGCGGGTCAGCTTCCTGTGCTCTCGAAGGGTATGGCGCACCAACAATCGTGACCACCAGGCAAAAACAGCGGATCCTCGGGCTCATTGGAATCCTCCCTCTGACACTGAACACGTCAGTGGTTACAGCGCCCCGTGTGCGATCTCGCCCGCGCCCGCTGACCACTGTCGACTCACGACCAGATTTAACAAACCCGCAACTCGTCCACCAGACGAGCAGGCGGGCTCAGGCGAGCTCCTTGTACCACGCCTCGAACGCCCGATTGTAGAACGCTTTGCTGAACAGGGTCCAACTGCCTAACGACTCGGGCAACGTGAACGCGGCTGCAGCGTCCGCGGCGCTTGTCCCCTTCGTATGCGCCGCACGGGCCGCGCGCTCAACCTCCTCGAGCATCGCCGTGTAGCGATCGTACTCGGCCTGCTTGCCGAGTGCGCCGTGGCCCGGCACATAGAGAGTGTCGCGGTCGCGCCGGAGCGCGCGGACCGACTGTGCGAGCTGGGTCGGCATCGCGTCGACGTAGTTCGGGAACATCGCGTTCCAGAAGAGATCACCGCAGAAGACGATGCTCGGATCGTCGAGCTCCAGGGAGACGTCACTCTCGGTGTGGCCGCGCCGTGGGACGACGCGCACCACGCGGCCGCCGAGGTCGAGCGTCGTCGGGGCATCGGGAGTGATCAGGGTGACATGCTCGAGTGCCGCGACGCGCGCGGGATCCTCCGGCTTGTTGCGCTGGACCACGAGCTCGCGCGTCCGCTGTGTCGCGCGCAACTCCGGATGCTGGTTCGACGCGAGGTATCCGGCGACACCGTTCGCATGGTCGGCGTGATAATGCGTGAGCGCGACGTGCGTCGGCCAGCGGCCGGTGAGCTCGCGGGCCTTCGTCGCGAGCCATTCGGCGCCCTGCGGCGTGTTGAATCCCTCGATGGCGAGCACCGCGTTGCGACCGGCGATGAGCCCACCGTTGGAGATCGTCGTGCGATCGCCGCCGAGTGGGTTGGAGACGAGCGCCCAGACGCCGTCGGCGATGCGTTCGAGGCTTCCGAACGGCTCGCGCGCGACGGTGGTGCCTAACGGCGACCAGCTCCACCGTGCCCTGAGCGCGGCAGGAATGACGGAGCCGGCGAGCGCGAGGTGGGCGGCGCAGCTGCCGGTGGTGAGAAGGAAGTCGCGGCGCGAGTAGTTGCTCATCGGTATCCTGGACAGGGGCAGCTCCATCATACACGGCGGTCGGGGAAACTACGAGCCGGGAAGAGCGCGCTGGAAGAGCGCGCCGGAAAGAGCGCGCGAGGAGGAGCGCGCCGGGAGGAGCGCGCTAGGAACGGCGACCTGACGAGGAAGCGGGCGCGCAAAGCGCGCCCGATTTCCTTATTCCCTGATAACTATGGACTATGGACTGATAACTCCGCAGCGTGACTCGACACCTTTGGGAATCGTCCAGAGTATCACTCCCTTCACCTACCGATTCGCCGATGACCGATGCTGGCGCGCTGAATTGTCCGGACTGCGGGGCCGCGGTGCCCGAGCACTCGACGGAGTGCACGTTCTGTCACGCGCGGCTCGCCACCATCGGCTGCCCGAAGTGCTACGCCCTGGTGTTCGTCGGGAGCAAGCATTGTCAGCGCTGCGGCGCCGAGATCGGCCAGCCCGCGGATCGCGCGGCGTCGCCACTGCCCTGCCCCCGCAAGTGCGGTCCGATGCGTGCCGTGCGCTTCGGCGGCGCGGACATGCATCTCTGCGACGTCTGCAATGGTGTCTGGGTGGAAACCGAGACGCTGCAGCGCCTCGTCGCCGAGCGATTGAAGCCGTCGCCGCTACTCGGCACCGGCATTCCGACACCGGCCGCGGCGCGCATCACCCTCGGCGCCGTGGAGTACGCGCCGTGCCCCGAGTGTAAGAACTTGATGAACCGCGTCAACTTCGCGCACACGTCGGGCGTGATCGTCGATGTCTGCACGAAACACGGCACGTGGTTCGACGCCGACGAGCTGCGGCGGGTGCTTGAGTTCATCACGAGCGGGGGCCTCGAGGCCGCCCGCGCGCGCGAGCTGCGCCAGACGCCGATCTCGTCGCCGCCGGTTCCCGCGTCTCCACTGGAGGATCCGTGGCGCATCGTGCGCCCGATCCTCGACGGCGACGACGCAAAGCTGATCATCAACGCCCTGGTGACGTTTACGGGGCGGAGAAAGCTCTAGCGCCCAATCGGCGGCGCGGCCCGATGTCTGCGATGAAGGCGCGCAATGCGCGCACTCACAGTCCGCCCAGGCACAGCCGACTCCTTTCAGCTCGAGGACGTCCCCGAGCCCGATCCGCGATCGGGACGGCTGCTCGTGCGCGCCGTCGCGCTCGGGATCTGCGGCACCGATCGCGAGATCGTCTCCGGTGAGTACGGCACCGCGCCAGCCGGGAGCGATCGACTCATCCTCGGCCACGAATCGCTCGGACGGGTGCACGAGGCGCCGCCGGGCTGCGGCTTCGCCAAGGGCGATCTCGTCGTCGGCGTCGTGCGCCAGCCAGACCCCGTGCCGTGCGTGAACTGCGCGGCCGGCGAGTGGGATATGTGCCGCAATGGCCGCTACACGGAGCACGGGATCAAAGAGCTGCACGGCTTCGGTGCGGAGTGGTGGCGCATCGATCCGGCGTTCGCGGTGAAGATCGATTCCGCGCTCGGCCAGCTGGGCGTCCTGCTCGAGCCAGCGAGTGTCGTGGCCAAGGCCTGGGAGCACATCGAACGGATCGGGCGTCGCGGCGTCTGGGAACCGCGGTGCGTGCTCGTGACGGGTGCGGGCCCGATCGGACTGCTCGCGGCGCTGATGGCGCGCCAGCGCGACTTCGAGCTGCACGTGCTCGACCGCGCGACGTCGGGGCTCAAGCCCGCGCTCGTCCACGCGCTCGGCGGGACGTATCACACGGGAACGATCGCGGAGCTCGGCTTCGAGGCCGACGTCATCATCGAGTGCACGGGGGCGCCGGCGGTGGTGATGGAGGTCATCGGCTGCTCCGCGCCTAACGGGATCGTCTGTCTCGCCGGCGTTTCGGCGGCGGGCACGAAGCGGCTCGTCGACGCTGGGGCGCTCAATCGCGACATCGTGCTCGAGAACGACGTCATCTTCGGATCGGTGAACGCCAACCGGCGGCACTACGAGGCCGCCGCGCGGGCGCTCGCCAGCGCGGAGCGCTCCTGGCTCGAGCGACTCCTGACGCGCCGCGTTCCGCTGTCGCGGTGGCGCGAGGCGTTCGAGGCACAACCGGGCGACGTCAAGACAGTCGTCGAGTTCGACCGCGCCTAACGAGCCATGCCGGACCGGATCGAGGACTACGCGCTCATCGGCGATTGTGAAACGGCGGCGCTCGTCTCGCGGACGGGGTCGATCGACTGGCTCTGCTGGCCGCGCTTCGACTCGAGCGCCTGCTTCGCCGCGCTCCTCGGCGGGCCGGAGCACGGTCGATGGCTGATCGCGCCGCGCGCCCCCAATCCGACGATTCGCCGGCGCTATCGTGAGCATACGCTCATCCTGGAGACAGACTTCGAGACGCCGGAGGGCGCGGTCACGCTCGTCGACTTCATGCCGCTGCGGGGGCATGCGTCCGACGTCGCGCGGATCGTCATCGGTCGCCGTGGACGCGTCGAGATGCGGACGGAGCTGATCCTCCGGTTCTATTACGGCGCGTTCGTCCCGTGGGTCACGCGACTCGACGACGGGACACTGCGCGCGATCGCCGGGCCGGACCGCGTCGTCGTGCACACCGACGTGCCGCTCCGCGGCGAGAATTTGACGACGGTCGGCGAGTTTACCGTCAACGAAGGCGATTTCATTCCATTCGTGATGACGTACTCGGCGTCGCACCTGCCGCCGCAGAGTCCCGTGAACGTGCGCAAGGCCCTCGACGACACGGAGCGCTTCTGGCACGAGTGGTCGAAGCGCGGTCGCTATCGCGGGGAGTGGGACGCGGCGGTCGACCGCTCCCTGATCACGCTCAAGGCGCTCACCTATCGGCCGACTGGCGGCATCGTTGCCGCGCCGACGACGTCGCTCCCCGAGCAGATCGGCGGGCCACGGAACTGGGATTACCGATTCTGCTGGCTGCGCGACGCGACATTCACGCTGCTCGCGCTCATGGACGCGGGCTACTACGACGAGGCGTCGGCGTGGCGCGACTGGCTCCTTCGCGCCGCCGCCGGTAGCCCGTCGCAGGTGCAGATCATGTACGGGCTCGGCGGCGAGCGCGTGTTGCGGGAGGCCGAGATCGACTGGCTACCGGGTTTCGAGAGCTCTAAACCCGTGCGCGTCGGCAACGCCGCCTCGGACCAGCTCCAGCTCGACGTCTTCGGCGAGGTGATGGACGCGCTGCATCAAGGGCGTCGCGGAGGCCTCGAGCGAAGCATGGACTCGTGGGGGCTGCAGCGCGCGCTCGTCCAGCATCTTGCGACGATATGGCAGCGGCCCGATCAGGGAATGTGGGAAGTCCGCGGCGGCCCGCAGCATTTCACATACTCGAAAGTCATGGCGTGGGTCGCCGTCGACCGCGCCATCAAGAGCGCGGAGGAGTTTCGCCAAGATGACACCGTGGACAGGTGGCGCGCGCTGCGCCAGCAGATCCACGACGAGGTCTGCGAGAAGGGCTTCGACACCCGGCTGAACTCGTTCGTGCAGGCGTATGGCTCCAGGCAGTTGGACGCGAGCGTGCTCATGATCCCGGTCGTCGGATTCCTCCCCGCGGACGACCCACGCGTGCGCGGCACCGTCGCGGCCATCGAGAAGCGCTTGCTCGTCGACGGCCTCGTGCTCCGCTACGACAGCGCCGAGACGGACGACGGGCTGCCGCCCGGTGAGGGCGCGTTTCTCGCCTGCAGCTTCTGGCTCGCGGACAACTACATCCTGCAGAAACGGTTCGCGGACGCGCGGCGGCTCTTCGAGCATCTACTCTCCCTGCGCAACGACGTCGGTCTGCTCGCCGAGGAATACGATCCGCGAGCGAAGCGGCAGCTGGGCAATTTTCCGCAGGCGTTCTCGCACATCGCGCTCGTCGACACTGCGTTCAATCTCGACCGTGCCGCCGAGCAGGACGGCCGGAAGCCCGCCGAGCAGCGCCAGGTGCGGGGGGACTGAAGAACCATGGTCATCAAAGGATTTCACATCGGACGTCTGCTCAAGGCAGTGGGCAAGGCGATCTGGGCGGACAACATCCTCACGATCGCGGCCGCGGTCGCGTACAACTTTTTCTTCTCGATCTTCCCGCTGCTGCTTTTCGCGGCCCCGCTGCTCGCGCTCGTCGGCAACAAGCAGCAGCTCTTCAACTGGATCATGGAGCAGCTCGCGGGCAGTGTTCCACCAGCGGCGTATACGCTGCTCGCCGGCGTCGCGCACGACGTCGTCTTCGCACCGAACGCGCCGGGTCTCGTCTCCATCGGCGCGGTGCTGACGCTGTATTCCGCGTCGAACATCTTCGGCTCGTTGATGGGCGCGTTGAACATTGCCTATCACGTGAAGAACGACCGCCGGCCTTGGTGGAAGCAGCGGCTGATCCAGCTCGCGATGGTGATCGTCGCCGGCGGGATGATGAGCCTCGCGGCGACCGTGATGATCGCGGGTCCGAACATCGTCGACATTGTCGCGCGCGTCACGCATTCCGACAGCCTGACGAAGTGGGGGTGGATGATCCTGCAGTATCCGCTGGCGTTCACCTTTCTCGTCTCGGCCTTCTGGCTGATGTACTACATCCTGCCGGACTTTCCGCAGCACAAGCGACAGATCCTCGTTGGCGCGATCATCGCGGCGGCGCTCTGGGTGATCGCGACAACGCTGTTCCGACTGTACGTGATCAACTTCACAACTTTCAACAAGGCCTACGGCACCGTTGGTGCCGTGCTCCTGCTGCTGTCGTGGATGTACTACTCGATGGTGGTCGTGCTCGCGGGTGGCGAGCTGAATGCGGAGCTCGCCAAGGGGACGGGCGAGGTCGCGCCGGAGCCGAAGACGGAGTACGACAAGCAAGTGGCGGCTGCCCAGACGGAGCGGGCGAAGGAAGACCGTCACGAGGAGAAGAAGAAGGAGCAGAAGGAGGTGCGCTCGAACGCCAAGCGCGAGCAGCTGGCGAAGGGTGGAGAGTAGAGGACCGAGAGATCTCGACCGAAGAGCAGTCGATCGGGGGTGCTAGGCGGCACCATGCCAAATTTGGGTTCTTCCGGGAATTTCGGGTCGGCTTGCCATCGGTCCAGCAAGG
>JAJKIR010000055.1 GCA_021154325.1 Gemmatimonas sp. | reverse complement strand
GGCGTGGTCGCGGTGAAGAGCCAGGCGCAAACGCCGGATCCGCAATGCGCGCCCGGCAACCAGATCTCGAGTCCGGCGACGTACTACACCAGCGACGCCTGCCAGAAGGCGGTGGACCTCTTCAAGTACATGGCGCCGCAGCTGGGCGTGTCGCTCACGGGCGGAAATGCGTTGCTCGGCACGGGGAGCACGGTTGGCGGTCTCGGTCACGCGAAGTTCGAGGTGCGCGTGAACGGGCTCTGGGGCAGCCTGCCTAACGTTCAGAAGCCCGCACCGGTCGGCGGCCCCTATCAGCAGAGCACGTACACGACGAAGACGCAGGTGCTCGGCCTGCCCGCGGCGGCCGCGGAGATCGGACTCTTCAAGGGCCTCGCGCTGCCGCTCACGCACGTCGGCGGCGTCGACGCGTTGGTAACCGCGACGTACATCCCGAACTTCAACAGCGACAATGTCTCGGCGAAGGCCACGGGCGGGAACCTGAAATGGGGTTTCGGCGCGCGCCTTGGGCTGCTCCAGGAATCACTGCTCGTTCCGGGTGTGTCGGTTACCTGGCTGCGGCGCGATCTTCCGACGATCGACATCGCGGGCACCGTGCCTACGGGGAGCGGCACGACGACGACGCTCCAGGTGAACAACCTGAGCGAGCAGACGACGGCCTGGCGGCTCGTGGCGAGCAAGAGTTTGATTCTGCTAAACATCGCTGCCGGCGTCGGTCAGGATAAATACGACTCGAAGGCGGACGTGAACGCGAGCGTGAACTTCGGTCCGTTCACCGGGTCCCGGCCGTCGGCGGTTCATATGGAGCAGAATCTCACGCGAACGAGCTACTTCGCCGACCTGTCGATGAATCTCCTCATTCTCAAGCTCATCGGCGAAATCGGGATGGTGTCGGGCGGCACGGTCAATACGTACAACAAGTTCGACAAGCCGGCGGACAAGTCGCGGCTGTACGGATCGATCGGCGCGCGGCTCGACTTCCCACCGTTCTGATGTTGGTGATTCGTGATTGGTGACGACGAGTTGCGAGTGGCGAGTGATTCGGAACGAAGTGCTCATGAAGGCCTAGCACCTAGCACCTAGCACCCAGCACCTAGCACCTAGCACCAGCCACCAATCACCAATCACCAGCAATGCTTCCCGACGCCGATCGCGCGTACATGCTTCGGGCGCTCGACCTCGCCCGCCGCGGTTGGGGACAGACGGCGCCGAACCCGATGGTCGGCGCCGTCGTCGTTCGCGACGGCACCGTAGTCGGAGAGGGCTTCCATGCGCGCTTCGGGGAAGCCCACGCTGAAGTCGTCGCGCTCGAGCAGGCAGGCGAGCGGGCGCGCGGCGCGACCCTCTATGTCACCCTCGAGCCATGCGCTCACCACGGCAGGACGCCTCCCTGCGCGGATGCCGTCATTGCGGCGGGCGTGCGTCGCGTCGTGATTGCCGGCGAAGATCCCAATCCGGAGGCGGCGGGCGGTGCCGCGCGGCTGCGCGCGGCCGGGATTCACGTCGAGGTCGGCCTCGAGGCTGAGGGGGCGCGCGAGCTCAACGCTGCTTTCTTCCACGCGTTCGCCAGTGATCGACCGTGGATCATCCTCAAGCTCGCCATCTCACTCGACGGAGCTATCGCAAACGCGTCGCGGACGCGGGGGAGTGGCGGCGACTGGCTCACGGGGGCGGAGTCGCGTCGCGAGGTGCATCACATGCGCGCCGGCGTCGACGCGATCGCGGTCGGTGTGGGTACTGTGCTCGCGGACGATCCGATGCTCACCGTGCGCGACGTCCCGGAACCACGGGTCGCACCGAGGCGTGTCATCTTCGACTCCGAGCTCCGGACGCCCCTCGGCGCCGCAGTCGTTCGTGGCGCTCGCATCGTGCCGACGACTATCGTCGCGCGCCGCGCCGCGTCCGATCGTCGCGACGCAATGGCCGCTGCCGGGGTGGATGTACGTGTTTATGAAACATTGGAGGCGGCGCTGCGGGGATTGGCGGCGGACGGCGTGCGCTCGATGCTCGTGGAGGGCGGCGCGCGCTTCGGCGCGTCGCTGCTCGAGCAGGGCGCGGTGGACCGGCTCGTTATCTTTCAGGCACCGGTCGTACTCGGGGCGGACGCGCTCAACGCGTTCGCGTATCTGTCGAGTTCGGCCGCCGTGGCGCTCGGCCACCTTCGGGTGATCGAGCGCGTGATGTTAGGCAACGATCTCAAGACGACTTTCGCGCTCGGAGCAGCTTCGTGTTCACAGGACTCGTCGACGACGTCGGAACGATCGAACGGGTGACGCCGACGGCCGCCGGACGGGAGTTCCGCGTCCGGTGCCGGTACGATGACCTCGCGGAGGGTGAGAGCATCGCCGTGAATGGCGCGTGCCTCACCGTGCGCGGGCGCGGGCCGAACTGGTTCACCGCCGCCGCCGTGACGACGACCCTCGGTCGGACCACTATGGGCAGCTGGCAGTCAGGCCGTCGCGTCAACCTGGAACGAGCGATCCGAGCTGGCGATCGCCTCGGCGGTCACATGGTGCAAGGGCACGTGGACGGCGTGGCGCGGGTCACCGGCGTCAGGACGGCCGGCGATGCACGTTTGGTCGATCTTGCTGTGCCGGCCGGGCTCACCGACCTTATGGTGCGGCATGGGTCGATCGCCGTGGACGGCGTGAGCCTGACGATCAACGAATTGCCGGCACCGGAGATCGTTCAGCTCTCGCTCATCGAGTACACACTGCGGCACACCGCGCTCGAGACGCTCGGCGATGGCGACGAGGTGCACGTCGAGGCTGACATGATCGGCAAGTTCGTGCAGAAAATGGTTGGAGTTTATCGGGCATGACGAGGAGCAGATCCCTCGTCGCTTCGCTCCTCGGGATGACACGAATATGACGTTTACATCAATAGAAGACGCGCTACGCGACATCCACGCCGGCAAGTTCGTAATCGTTGCCGACGACGAGGATCGCGAGAACGAAGGAGACCTCATCTGCGCCGCGGAGCTCGTGACGCCGGCGATGGTCAACTTCATGATCAAGAAGGCCGGCGGGTTGATCTGCCTGGCGATGACGGGCGACCGCGTCGATCAGCTGGGCCTCGCGGCGATGGCCGAGAGCAACCTGGACGCATATCGCACGGCGTACACGGTGAGCATCGATGCGTCGTCGCGGTTCGGTGTGACGACGGGCATCAGCGCCCAGGATCGCGCGACGACGATTCGCGTCGCCGTCGATCCCGATACCACCGCGGTCGATCTCCGGCACGGCGGTCATGTCTTTCCGCTGCGCGCCCGTGAGGGCGGTGTCCTGCAGCGGGTCGGTCACACCGAGGCGGCGATCGACCTTGCCCGGCTGGCCGGGCTCATGCCCGCCGGCGTGATCTGCGAGATCCTCAACGACGACGGCTCGGCGGCTCGGCGGCCGCAGCTCGAGCAGTTCGCGAGCGAGCACGGCATCGGCTTCATCACCGTGGCGCAGCTCGTCGCGCACCGTCTCAAGACGGAGCGGCTCGTGCATCGCGTCGCCGAGGCGCGCCTCCCGACCGAGCACGGCGACTGGCGCATCGTCGGCTACCGGAACGACGTCGACGAGCACGAGCACGTCGCGCTCGTCTTCGGCGACATCGGCGACGGAGAGAACGTGCTCGTCCGCATGCACTCCAAGTGCCTAACGGGGGACGTCTTCCATTCTCTCCGCTGCGATTGCGGCTGGCAGCTGGAGACGGCGATGCAGATGATCGCCGTCGAGGGACGCGGCGTCATCGTGTATCTCGATCAGGAAGGGCGGGGGATCGGGCTCCTCAACAAGGTCAAGGCGTACGAGCTCCAGGATCGGGGCGCGGACACGGTCGAGGCGAACGAGCAGCTCGGCTTCAAGCCCGACCTGCGCAATTACGGCATCGGCGCGCAGATCCTGCTCGATCTCGGTCTTCGCTCGATCCGGCCGATCACGAACAACCCGCGCAAGCTCGTCGGGCTCGAGGGCTACGGTCTCCGCGTTCACGACCGGGTACCGATCGTGCAGCCCGAGCACAGCGAGAGCGCGGGCTACATGCGCACGAAGCGCGACAAGCTCGGCCACCTGCTCGCGTCCTGAATGGCGGAATTCAGCGGGTCTCCATCGGGCCACGGGCGACGTTTCGCTGTCGTCGCCAGCCGCTTCAACGAGACCGTGACGCAGAAGCTCGTCGACGGCGCGCTCGACGCACTCGTTAGGCACGGCACCGCGGCGGACGACGTCGACCTCGTCTGGGTGCCCGGGGCGTGGGAGCTCCCCGCCGCGGCGCGCCGCCTCCTCGCGACGGAGCGTTACGACGCGCTCGTCGCCGTCGGCGCAGTGATCCGCGGCGACACGCCTCACTTCGATTACGTCGCCGGCGAGGCGTCGCGCGGTCTCTCCGACGCGAGTGCCGCCTTCGAGACGCCAATCGGCTTCGGCGTCCTCACCTGCGACGACATGGCGCAGGCGGAAGCTCGCGCCGGCGGCGAGCACGGAAACAAGGGTTGGGACGCGGCGCTCGCCGCGCTCGAGATGGCGGACCTCTTCGACCGACTCGATGCCACGGACGAGGGTTGAGACCCGCGCGCGCGCCCGCGTCCTTCAGGCGCTGTACGCGTGGGATCTCCGCGGCGAGCAGGGGCTCGAACGCGTGGCGTCGCAGATCTGGGACGATCTCTCGGTGTCGCCCGAAGAGCGAAAGATCGCTGGCCTGCTCGTGCGCACCGTCGCGCAGCACGGTGAGGAGCTGGATGCGGAGCTCACCGAGGTGACGACGAACTGGCGGCTCGACCGGCTCGGCGTCGTCGAGCGCTCGGTGCTCCGCATGGGCGCCGCCGAGCTGCTCGGCGGCAAGACGCCGCCGCGGGTCGTCATCCAGGAAGGGGTGAAGCTCGCCGAGCGTTACGGCAGCGTGCAGAGCGCCAAGTTCGTGAATGGCGTTCTCGACGCATTGGCACGTCGCATGGGTAGGATCTGATGCGGGGCGCCCCGCCGCCCTCGCCCCTCGCCCCGCGTCCCGGCGTCTAGTGCGCATACTGCTCGTCAACTGGCAGGACCGCGAGAATCCGCAGGCGGGCGGCGCCGAGATTCACATGCATGAGATCTTTGGCCGCCTTGCCGCCGCGGGGCACGAGGTCACGCTCCTCTGCGGCGGCTGGCCCGGGTGTTCCCCCCACGCGCGATTGGACGACATCGAGATCCATCGCGTCGGCACAAGGCACACCTTTCCGCTGCTTGCGCGCCGGTACTTCGATCGCGTCTTCGGCGACGTCGCGCCGTCGCTCGACGTGCTCGTCGAGGACGTGAACAAGATTCCGCTCTACACGCCGCGCTGGCGCGGCATCCGGCGCGTGGTGGCCCTCGTGCCGCATCTCTTTGGCGGCACCGTCTTTCAGGAGCTCGCGGCCCCTCTCGCGGCCGCCGTCTGGCTGGCGGAACGGCCGCTCGGCCGCGCGTATCGCAACGTCCCGTTCGAGGCGATCAGCGAGAGTACCGCCGAGGATCTCGCGCGCCGCGGCATCCCGCGGGACCGAATCGAAGTGATCTATCCGGGAATCGACACTAGCGGCTACACGCCGGAACCCACGTCCCGGGACCCGCAGCCCACGTTCGCCTATCTCGGGCGGCTCAAGAAGTACAAGGGAGTGCACTATGTCATTCGGGCGTTCGCGGCGATGCAGAATCGCGGGGCAACGCTCGAGATCGCCGGAGCGGGCGACTATCGGCCGCGACTCGAGGCGCTGGCTCGTTCGCTTGACCTCGGCGACCGCGTGCGGTTTCTTGGGCGTATCGCGGAGCGGGAAAAGCTGACCTTGTTGCGTCGCGCCTGGGCTCTGGTCTTTGCGTCCCCCAAGGAAGGGTGGGGGATTACGAATCTCGAGGCCGCCGCCTGCGCGACGCCGGTGGTCGCGTCCAATTCACCGGGCATTCGCGAGTCTGTTCGAGACGGTGAAACGGGGTATCTCGTTCCGCATGGAAACGTCGTCGCGATGGCGGGCGCGATGGATCGCGTCGCGGCTTCACGCTCGCTGGTCGAAGAGCTGGGTCGTAACGCGCGGCGGTTTGCCGAGACGTTCACCTGGGAGCGCGCCGCGAACGAGACGGCGGTTCACCTCGAGCGGGTGGTCGCGTCTCCCTCGTCGCATGTCTTTCGCATGGCGCGTCGCACCTAGAGTCGCTCGCCGCATCGAGGATCATATGGAGATCATCTTTCACGCCCACCATGCCGAAATCTCGCCGCGCCTGCAGCAGCGAGCGGAATCGTCGTTGCGCCGCCTCGTCGTGCGACTCGGTCGCGCCGTCGACGCCATCGTGCGCATCGAGCAGGACGGGCCATCGCGCCGGGTAGAGTTGGTGCTGCACGCGCCCCGCGGCCGTCGGCTCGTGGCGCGCGGCGAGGGCCGATTCTTCGGGCCGGCGCTCACGATGGCGTTAGGCAGGCTCACCGCGCAGGTCGCGCGCAGCAGGACGGCGAGGAGCGCGGCGACGCGAGGCCGTCCAAGCCGGACCGCGGTTCGTCGCAAGCGCGTGACCGCGTGAGGCCCAAGCTCACCGTCGGTCGTTTGGTCGAGCGTCTCCGCGACGTTCTCGCGCTCGAGGCGTTCGACAAGACGGGCTTGGAGCGCGACATCGTCAGTCCGAACGTGTCGAGTCCGGGGCTCGTCCTCGCCGGCTACGTCGAGCGATTCCCCGCGCACCGCCTGCAGGTGTTCGGTGAGACGGAGATCAGCTATCTCGAGTCGCGCAGCGATGCCGAACGCCGCGAGATCCTCGGGACCTTCTTCTCCTTTCCCATTCCCGCGGTCTTCATCACCAAGGGCCAGCAGCCGCCCACGGAGATGCGTGAGCTCGCGGCCACGGCCGGTGTTCCGATTATAGGATCGCGGCTCAAGACCAACGACTTCTACACCCGCATCAAGTCGTGGCTCGAGGAGGAGTTCGCGCCGACGACGACGCTGCACGGCTCTCTCTGCGACATCTTCGGTGTCGGCCTCCTCTTCGTAGGTCGGAGCGGCATCGGAAAATCGGAGTGCGTACTGGACCTGGTAGAGCGCGGCCATCGGCTCGTCGCCGACGACGTCGTGCTCGTCACCCGGCGCGGCGCCGAGGTGCTCATCGGCCGCGGCCACGAGCTCCAGCGCCACTACATGGAGATCCGCGGTGTCGGTCTCGTCGACGTGCCGTCGATCTTCGGCATCCGCGCCGTTAGGCAGCAGAAGCGCATCGAGGTCGTGGTCGAGCTGGTCGACTGGGACCCGGAGCTGGTGGTCGACCGCACCGGGCTCGATCGCGAAGGTAGTAGTATTCTGGATGTGACGCTGCCGAAGATCACCGTGCCCCTCAATCCGGGGAAGAACATCACGGTGATCGCGGAGGTGATCGCGATGAACCATTTGCTCAAGTACAGCGGCGTCGATCCGGCGGAGCGCTTCAACGAACGTCTCATGAAGACGATGCGCGCCGCCTCCGAGGTTCGCCGCTATCTGCAGGAGGACTATGAGTGACGATCAGTCGTCGGCGGAAGGTGAGAAGGTCGAGGCGCGCGCGATTGTCGCCGGCCATGGCGACTTCGCGAGCGGTCTCGTGTCCGCCGTCGACGTGATCACCGGACGCGGGTCGCAGTTGATCCCGGTGGCCGTACCTGGTCTCTGCGCCGAGGACATCGAGAAGTTGATCCGCCAGCGGATGACGGAGAGCGGCGTGAAGGTGATCTTCACGGATCTTCAGGCGGGGAGCTGCACGATGGCGGCACGCCGGATCCTTCGTGGCACGGACGCGGCGGTGCTGATCGCCGGTGTCAACTTGCCAACGCTCCTCGATTTCGTATTTGCTGAACAGATGGACGCCATCGACGCGGCGCGGCACTCGGCGGAGCGGGGGCGCGCGGCGATCACGGTAGTGGGGACGGGGGGAGGCGTGAAGCAGGCGTGACACTGGTCCTGAATCGCATCGACGATCGATTGATTCACGGCCAGGTCGTCGTCGGCTGGGGGCAGCCGCTCGACATTCGTTTCATCGTGCTCGTCGACGACAGTGTGGCGGCGAGCGAATGGGAGCAGGAGCTGTATCGGATGGGCGCACCGCCGGAGATGGATGTGTATTTCCTCAACGTCAGCGCCGCGATCGACGAGCTTCCGCGCTATCGCGCCGACAGCCGCCACGGCATCCTGCTCACCGGCGACATCGACACGATGCGGCGGCTGGTGGAGGCAGGCGGGATCTCGGCCATCAACCTCGGCGGCATTCATCATCGCACCGGTCGCACGCAACGGCTCCGCTACGTGTTTCTGAACGAGGACGAAGAAACAGCGCTGCGCGACCTCGCGTCGCGCGGCGTCGCGGTGACGGCGCAGGACGTTCCGGGTGCGCGGCCCATTCCGCTCGACGACATTCTCAGTGGAGTCGCGCGCTAATGTGGATCGATCTCCTGCCCATCGCGCTGCTCGGCGGCCTCCTTGGCCTCGACGTCGTGAGCTTTCCGCAGGCGATGATCTCGCGGCCGCTCGTGGCGGCAACGCTCGCCGGTGCGCTCATCGGCCACTCGCCGAGTGGGCTGCTCGTGGGCGCGGCGCTGGAGCTCGTCGCGCTCGATACGCTTCCATTTGGCGCGTCTCGATATCCGGAATGGGGCTCGGCGGCGGTCGTTGGCGGGGCGATTTTCGCCACGCATCCAACGCATCCCGCGGGCGCGATGGAGATGGCGATCATCGCGTCGCTCAGCACGGCTTGGGTCGGTAGCTGGACGATGGTCAAGCTCCGCGAATGGAATGCGCATTGGGCGGCCAATCGGCGTGAAGCGTTGGACGCAGGTGCGCGCGGTGCCGTCGTCGATCTGCAGCTGCTCTGCATGACGGCGGACTTTCTTCGTGGCGCGACGCTCGCCGCGCTCTCGTATGGCGTCTTCGCCTCACTCACGCGGTTGACACTCGGCGCCTGGAGCACGGACGCACGCATCTCGCGCGCGGTGGTCGTCACGGTCGCGGCGAGCGTCGCCGCGAGCGCGGCGTGGAAGATCTTTCACAGCGTCAGCGGCGCACGGTGGTTCTTCCTCGGCGGTCTCGCTGTCGGCCTCGCGATCATGGGAACGCGATGACGGCGCGCGCGATCGCTCCGATGATACCGCCCGAGCGGCGCGCCGCGCTGCCCGTGCGCACGCAGATCGCGATCTTCGTGCGCATGCTCGCGATTCAGGGATCGTGGAATTACGAGATCCT
>JAJKIR010000054.1 GCA_021154325.1 Gemmatimonas sp. | reverse complement strand
CGACGTCGGCGCTCACCGTGTATTCGCCGGAGCCATCGGTGACCGCTTGCCAGCCGGTGGGAACTTGCGCGTGCGCGGCGAGAGGCGCGAGCACGAGGCCGGCGGTCGCGAGGGAGAGACGTCGAATCGAGAGCATACGTGAAACTCCTCTGAGTGTCATGCTCGATTAGACGCCGCCGTTCCCGCGATGGTTTCAGATATCGTGTGTGGAATTTGTGAACGGTGTAACGATTTCGCGCACGCCTAACGATTCACACATCGCGGCACGCTCCACCCGTCCACCGCGTTAGGGCGGCTCGTCCCTGGCGGGCCGCGTCTCGTACCCGTCCCGCCTCCGGCCAGCGGCGTCCCAGGAGCGAACACCATCGACCGTGGACCGTGGACCCGTGAACGGTGAACGGTGAACGGTGAACGGAAATGGAAACGGCGGACGGTGATTTGACTCACCGTCCGCCGTTCACCGACTACCGATCACCGACAAATCAGCGACCGTTAGGCGCTCCCGCGTGGCGGCCATGGCCTTCCTTGCCACCCTCGCGTCGTGCGTTCTGATGCTCGGCCGCGCGCTGCTTCCAGCTGGCGACGTTCGCGTCGAACTGCTTCGCCTGCTCCGGCGTCAGGATCGAGCGCATCGCGGCGACCTGCCGCTCCCGCGCCTGCTCCATCTGCGGACGAAGCGCCTGCATCTGCGCCCGCGCCGCGGCCGTGTCGCCGCGCTGACGTGCCGCGCGAGCGTTCTCCATCGCCTTCTTGAACTCGTCGTTCGGCTTCTCGGCCTTGCGAAGGTCCTTCAGCTTGGCCTTCTGATCGGCCGTGAGCGTGATGCCCTTGAAGAGCTCCCCACCCGGGCCGCGCCGGCGCATGCCGCGCTCGCCCTGCTCGTGCCGCTGCGGCTGCTGCGTGGCCTGCGCCGAGGCAACGCCGACGGCGCCGAAGGAAAGGGCCAGGCCGAGGGCCGAGGCCATCATCGTCTTGCGCATGACTTCATCTCCGTGTCTGTGAACCCCGACGCGGCGCGCATCGGTGCGCGGGCGTCAAACTCACTTACGGAGAGTGATACCGGGGGCTCGGCCTGCGGGTCCCGGGGTGGCGGGCCCGTGTAACGAATGGCGTGGTGGTGGTATGAATGGCGGGCGGGGCGCCACGAGTTGCGGAGCGCCACGGCTGGTAGAAAAGCGAACCGCTCACCAGATCCGCGGCACCATCTCCGTCGCCCGAACCATAGGATCGCCCGGCTTGCACCCGAACGCCGCCGCAAACTCGGCCATGTTCGACAAGGGCCCGTTCACCCGCCATTGCTCCGGCGAGTGCGGATCCACCGTCACCCTCGTGCGCAGAGACGCCGGACGGTTGTGCTGGCGGAAGCTCTGCGCGTATGCGATGAAGTACCGCTGTTCGGGTGTGTAGCCCTCGATCTTTCCCGGCCTGCCGTTGCGCTCGAGCGCGCGCTGGAGCGCGTCGTAGCCCGTGAGCACGCCGCCGTAGTCGGCGATGTTCTCGCCTAACGTGAGTCTCCCGTTCACATGGAACGTGTCCACCTGGACATAGCCCTCGTACTGCTGCACCACCATCGCTGCCTGCCCGGCGAAATGCGCCGAGTCCGCTTGGATCCACCAGTCGCGGAGATTGCCGGCGGCATCGTAGTGGCGGCCCTCGTCGTCGAAGCCGTGGGTCAGCTCGTGGCCGGCCCAGCTCCCGCCTAACGAGCCGTAGTTCGCCGCGTCGTCAGCAGCGGGATCGAAGGTCTGCGGCACGAGCGCGCCCGCGGGGAAGACCATTTCGTTCAGCCTCACGTCGTAGTACGCGTTCACCGTCGGCACGGTCATCGCCCACTCGGCCTTGTCCACGGGCAGGCCCGGGCGGTTCACGATCCGGCGCCAGTCGAACGCGCTCGCGCGCTGCACGTTGAGCGCAAACGCGCCCTCGCCGACGACGAGCCGCGAGTAGTCGCGCCAGCGATCGGGGTAGCCGACCTTCTCCGACATCTTCGCCAGCTTGTCGAGCGCCTGCGCGCGCGTCGAGTCCGACATCCACGTCAGCCGCAGGAGACGCTCGCGGAACGCCGTGCGGATGTCCTCGATCACCGCCTTCGCCTTGGCGCGTGCCTCGGGTGGGAAGGTGCGCGTGACGTACGCCTGGCCGAGTGCTTCGCCCATCAGCCGGTCGGTCTCGCGCGCACAGCGCTTCCAGCGCGGCAGAAGCTCCTTCGCGCCGGTGAAGCGCGACGCGAAAGCGAAATCCTCATTGACGAACGGCGCGCTTAGCCACGGCGACACCTGCGACAGGGCGTGATAGCGCAGGTAGGCTCGCCAGTCGGCCATCGGTGTCGACGCTACCAACTCGCTCGTGCGCCGAAAGTACTCCGGGTTGGCGACGTTCACCTTGGAGACGCTCGTAGTGAGGCCAATCGATCGAAAGTACGATGGCCAGTCCACGTTAGGCGCTAGCGCCGTGAGCTCGCTGAGCGACGTCGGATGGTCCGTCGCCGCGGGATCGCGAAGATCTACGCGGCGCGTCGACGCCTTGGCCAGCTCCGTCTCCAGCGCCATCACACGCGAGGCCTCGCTCGCGGCGCTCGCCGAGTCCTCGCCGGCGAGGTTGAGAATCTTCGTAACATGCTCGACGTACGCGGCACGCAGCGAGTCGGCCGCGGGGCCCTCGTCCGTGTAGTAGTCGCGGTCCGGCATGCCGAGCCCCGACTGCCAGAGCCAGACTATGTAGTGCGCCGCGTCGTGCGCGTCCGCCAACGGGAGGTATGCGAAGAGCACGTCCCCGCCATTCATCTGCAGCTCCGCGATCTGTCCGATCAGCTGGGGTCGGGTCGTCACGGCATCGATGCGATTCATGAGCGGCCGGAGCGTCGTCGCGCCCTTGGACTGTGCGCCGGTGGAATCCATGCACGACGCGTAGAACGTCCCGAGCTTGCGCTGCGTGCTGTTGGTCGACGGCAGCGCGCGCTTCGCCATCGCGTCTTCGAGCACCGATTTCACGACGAGCTCGTTTCGATCCGCCATGTCGCGGCTCACGCCAGACGATGGATACGCCGCTGGAATCGTGTCACGCGCGAGCCAGGCGCCGTTGGCGAACTCGAAGAAGTCGGTGCACGCCCTGGCCGTCGTATCGATCATCGAAACGTCCGCGACTTTGAGCGGCGCGAGCTGGAGGTCGACCCTTGGCGAGCCCGTCTGTCGCTGTGCGCCCGCGGCAGCGGCACTGGCGCTAAGGAAGAGAGCGACCGTGCAGCCGCGATTCAAACTATGGAAAGCATTTCGAAACATGACTGATCTCTGGACCGAGTGCCCCGCGAACGTAGGAGCGGGCAAGGCGTTGGTCAACGCGGAGTTGCGCTTCCTGGCGTGAGCCGTGCAATGGTCGAGTCGACTGGCAGAAACGAGAGCGGAGCAATCCATGAAGGTTGAGATGTTCGGAAGATGGCGTCGTGCAGCGGTTGCGATGATGGCGGCGGTATCGATGACCGCTCCCGCCGCGGCACAGCGCGCCGGCACGGCCATGCGCGATTCGATCGGCGACGAGGCCGCGGCGCTGCTCAATCAGGGACGCGCCAACGAAGCGCGCATCACGCTGCTGAAGGCGATGCGCGCAAGCACGAGCAAGGAGCAACAGGCGCTCTACCGTCTCGAGCTCGGCGACACCTTCATGTACGAGGGCAGGTACCAGGAGGCCTCCCGCGCGTACACCGCGGTTCTGTCCGGCAAGGACTCGGTGCGCGTCGACAGCCTGATCCGTTGGGCGCACCACGGCCTCGCGCTGGTCGACGCCTTCAATGGCCGCCCCGCGCGCGCCGCTGCGCATTACGCGGAGGCGCTCCGCGGGCCGACGACGGTCCGCGATACCATCGAGATGCTCGTGCTCACCATGCAGCATGATTCGGCATTGCGGGCCATAGACCGCTTCGCGTCGTCTCACCACGAGGCGAGCACGCTGCAATTTGCTCAGGCGTTCCGGGCACTGAGCTGGATGATGTCCGGCCACTGCACGCAGGCACTCCCCGAGGTGGCGAAGGCGCCGCAACAGGATCGACCGGTACCAATTGCGATCCGCGGACGCTGCGCCATCAAGCACGGGAATCGGGTGGACGCGCTCGCAATGCGCGATTCGGTCCTGAAGCATCAGGTGGCGGATCCCTTCGCTTGGACGGTCCTCATCGCTCGCGACGCGGCGCGAAAGATCGAGTAGGCGGGGCGCGGGGCGCGGGACGCGGGGCGCGGGACGTCGCGATAGCTTGAGGGCATGCGTCTATCACCGCTCGCCCCGAGTCTCGCCCTCCTCGCCGCCTGCGCGATATCGCCATCGCTTCTCGCGCAGCCGGCGGCGGCTCTATCCGTCGACGAGCGAGCGGTGGTCCGATACGTCGACGCGGATAACGCGCGCGCTCTCGCGCTTCTCCAGCGCATCGTCGACATCAATAGCGGCACGATGAACTTCGCCGGCGTGCGTCGCGTCGCCGACGTGCTCCGCGCGGAGCTCGACTCGCTCGGCTTCACGACGCGATGGGTCGACGGTGCGCCGTTCAAGCGCTCTGGCCATCTCGTCGCCGAGCATCCGGGGCCGGGCGCAAAGCTCCTGCTCATCGGCCATCTCGATACCGTGTTCGAGCCGAGCAGCCCATTCCAGCGATTCGAGCGGCTGGACGACTCGACCGCGCGCGGCCCCGGCGTGATCGATATGAAGGGCGGCGACGTCATCATCGTCGCGGCGCTCCGCGCGTTGAAGCAGGCTGGCGTGCTGCCAAAGATGAACGTCACCATCGTCTATCATGGCGACGAGGAGGACGCGGGAGCGCCGCTGACCGAGGCACGGCGGACGTTGCTCGAGGCGGCGCGCGGTGCGTCGGCGGCGATTGGCTTCGAGGACGGGCCCGGTGATCCGCATCTCGCGGTGATCTCACGCCGCGGCGACGAGTCCTGGACGTTGCGCACAACGGGCACGCCGGCGCATTCGTCGCAGATCTTTCAGAAGGAGGTCGGCGCGGGGGCCGTGTATGAGGCTACGCGTGTGTTGAGTGAGTTCTACAAGCAGCTCTCCGGTGAGCGGTATCTGACCTTCAATCCCGGTCTCGCGTTAGGCGGCACGGCGGTGAAGCTCGACAGCACTGCCGTGGCGGGGAGCGCGGAGGGGAAGTCGAACGTCGTGGCGGCGCAAATGACCGTCGTGGGAGATCTGCGGACGATCTCACCGGAGCAGTTGGCGCGTGCAAAGCAGACGATGCAGGCGATCGCCGCCGCGCATCTCCCGAATACCACGGCAGAGTTGACGTTCGACCCGGGGTATCCGCCAATGGCGCCGACGGCAGGCAACCGACGCCTGCTCGCGCTCTATGACCGCGTGAGCCGCGATCTCGGGCTCTGGCCCGTGACCGCGGTCGATCCGTCCAAAGCCGGCGCAGCGGACGTGTCGTTCGTGGCGGACATCGTGCCGATGAAGATCGACGGGGTCGGTTTGTCCGGGCGCGACGATCACACGACCAAGGAGACAGCAGATCTCCGGATGCTGCCGGTGCAGACGAAGCGCGCGGCGCTGCTCATCTATCGGCTGTCGACGAAGCCCGCCGAGACGAGCCACTAGCACGAGAACGCAGGGCTGATTGTCCGGGTGCATTTCCCGCGACACCTCGAGCGCGCTAGTTCGTCTCTTGTGTGGTGACGCCGGCTCCGACAATGCCGCGTTCCCCTCGTGATGCGCGTGTGACCGTTGTCACGATGCGATCTCGCTCGTTCTTGATCCGGGCCCTGGATGCCGTACCTCTCGTTCGACAGCGAGTACTGCGAACTTCGCTTCGGCGCCAACCTCCTCGGTGGGCGCGGTGAAGGCAGTGTGCTGTTGTCCGTGCTCGCCGCGCTGCCGCCCACGGCGCTCATCCTCGTGAGCGGAGACGGCCGAACGACGATCCGCCGTCTCCCGTCGCGATTTCCGATTCGCGTCGATGGCGAGATCCTCGGCTCCGCGTCCATGGAGCTGCTCGATAACTCGCACCTCGAGGTCGGCGAGCATCGGTTGATCTTCAACCTGACAGTCGACATCCCGGCGGCGAATGGCGCGCACGATGTCACCGTGAACAGCAACTCGCCGACGGCGGGCGGCGCCAATCGGCCGAGCGTGGAGCGACCGATCCCGGACATCGACCCTAACGATGTCTCGCCGTGGCTGCTGCGGGAGATGCGGACAGGACGGATCATCGGTGTGCCGCGCGCCGGAATGCTCGTAGGCAGGAGCGAGGAGTGCCAACTCGTGGTCCCTGGACGCGGCGTGTCGCGGCGGCACGCGCTCCTCGAACCTTATGCTGCGGGCTTCGCGGTCTCGGACCTGAGCGCGAATGGCACGCTCGTAAACGGCATCAAGTGCCGCGATCACCACCCGCTCGCCAGCGGCGACGTCCTCCGAATCGGCCTCGAGGACTATCGCGTCGAGAACGGCAGCGCGATTCACGCGCCGCAGTCGGAGAGCCAGCGTCCGACGGAGTTCCTTCAGACGGTTGCGGCGCCGATCGAGAACGAGCGCCCCGAGCCGCTGGCGTCGCTCGAGGTGACGCGTGGCGCCTTACGAGGGACGCACTACTCGATCGAGCGTCCGATCTGCGCCATCGGCAGCTCGCGCGCCAATGATCTCCGTCTGAACGACAGCAGCGTGGCCCCGCACCACGCGACGCTCCTCCTCAAGGGCGAGACGTGGTACGTGACCGATCTCCGGTCGCGTTACGGCACCTTTGTCAACGGCTATCGTGTCGCCACGGAGCGCGCGCTCGCGCCGGGGTGTTCGCTCACCTGCGGCCACGTGACGCTGGTGTTCCGCGCGAAGCGGAGCATGCCGGCGGCGGAGCCGGATCAGGTCGAGGGCTGGGTCACTCGATTCTTCAAGTTCCTGAGAGCGAGCTGATCGCGACCGCCGCTCCGCCCAATCGGTCCCCAAGATCGTCGACTGACGGGTCAGATGACACAGAGCAATCTGTGACCTAACTCTGTCCTTGCGGCTTGGTTCGCGTATCTTTTCGAGGCCAAGCCCCTCGTTGGGGTGAGTGACTCTCCCACCGGCCACCGCTCACCGGCCACGCCATCATGTCGATCACGTTCAAGCTCAACGGAAAGTCGACCACCGTCGACGCTCCGGCGGACATGCCACTCCTCTGGGTGCTGCGCGATGTCCTCGATCTCAAAGGCACCAAGTTCGGCTGCGGCATGGCGCAGTGCGGCGCGTGCACGGTGCACATCAAAGGGGTCGCGACGCGATCATGCGTGACGCCGGTCGCCGCAGTGAAGGGCGCTGAGGTCACCACGATCGAGGGACTCTCCACCGACGGCACGCATCCGCTGCAGCGCGCGTGGGAAGAAGTGGACGTCCCGCAGTGCGGCTACTGCCAGGCGGGCCAGCTGATGTCCGCCGCGGCGCTGCTCAAGAAGACGCCGAACCCGACCGACGCCGATATCGACGCGGCGATGAACGGGAATCTCTGCCGCTGCGGGACGTACCTGCGCATCCGCGAAGCGATCCACAAGGCGGCGGCGATGGCGCCGACACCGGCAACCCAGGCAGGCCGTGCCCGCACGGGCGCGAGCAAGCGCTGAGGAGACGAGCCATGACGACAGACCTAACGACTGAGCGCGTCACCCGGCGATACTTCCTCCGCGCGAGCGCGATGGTGGGTGGCGGCGTGCTCCTCGCCAGTTATATCGAGCCCTTCGCTGGCGCGGCGGCGCTCGCTGAGACGAACGGCGCAGCCGGCGGCGCGGCGGACTTCGTGCCTAACGCGTACATTCGCATCGCGCCGAGTGGCATCGTGACGATCACCGCGAAGAATCCGGAGATCGGCCAGGGAATCAAGACGATGCTCCCGATGCTCATCGCCGAGGAGCTGGACGTCGACTGGAAGGACGTGCGCATCGAGCAGGCACCGCTCGATACGGTGAAGTTCCAGAATCAGTGGGCGGGAGGCAGCACGGCGACGCCGACGAACTGGCTGCCGATGCGGCGCGTTGGCGCGGCCGCGCGCGCGGTGCTCGTCTCGGCGGCGGCGCAGAGCTGGGGCGTTCCTGAGACCGAATGTGAGACGCGGTCGGGCGTCGTGTACCATCGCCCGAGCAACCGCAGCGTTCGTTATGCGGAGCTGGGCGAGAAGGCAGCGACGATCGCCGCGCCGGATCTCGAGAAGGTGCCGCTCAAGGAGCCGAGCCAGTTCCGCATCATCGGCACGCGCGTGCCGAGCATCGACAACCACGCGATCGTCAGCGGCAAGCCGATGTACGGCATCGACGTCACGGTGCCCGGAATGCTCTACGCCGTTTTCGAGAAGTGTCCGGTCTTCGCCGGCAAAGTCGTGAGCGCGAATCTCGACGCGATCAAGAAGGAGCCAGGCGTCAGGCAGGCGTTCGTCGTCGAGGGTGGGTCTGCGCTTCCCGGCTTGCTCGGCGGCGTCGCGATCGTTGCCGATAGCTGGTGGTACGCGAAGAGCGCGCGCCAGAAGCTGAAGGTCATCTGGAACGAGGGCGCAACCGCCGAGCAGTCCAGTGTCGCGTTCGCGGCAAAGGCCGCGGAGCTCGCGAAGCAGCCGCCGCAGCGGACGCTCCGCAAGGACGGCGACGTCGACGCCGCGCTCGCCGTGGCGGGCGCCAAGGCACTGCACGCGGAGTACTTCTATCCGTTCATTGCGCACGCGCCGCTCGAGCCGCAGAACTGCACGGCGTCCTATCGTGACGGCAAGCTCGAGATCTGGGCGCCGAGCCAGACGCCCGCGTCGGGGCGCCAGCTGGTAGCGCGCACGTTAGGCATGAAGGAGGAGGACATCACGGTCCACCTCACCCGCACCGGCGGCGGATTTGGCCGGCGCCTAAACAACGACTACATGGTCGAGGCGGCGTGGATCGCGAAGGAAGCGGGCGTCCCGGTGAAGCTGTTGTGGGCGCGCGAGGATGACATCCGGCACGACTTTTACCGGCCCGCCGGCTTCCACTATTTCAGCGGCGCCGTCGACGGCGGGAAGCTCGTCGCGCTGCGCGATCATTTCGTGTCGTTCGGCGAGGGCGACCGCTTCGCGCCGAGCGCGGGAATCACGCCTAACGAGTTCCCGGCGCGGTTCATACCCAACTGCGCGATCGAGGCGTCGGTGATGCCGTTGGGCGTTCCGACCGGAGCGCTGCGCGCACCGCAGAGCAACGGGCTCGCCTTCGCCTTCCAGAGCTTTCTCGACGAGCTCGCGCATGCGGCGGGACGCGATCCGATCGAGTTCCGCCTCGAGCTCCTCGCGAATACGCCGATCGCCGATCCGCCGCCGGCGGCCGGACAGCAGGGACCTCCGCCAGGTTTCGGCTTCGACGCGCAGCGGATGCGCGGCGTCCTCGAGCTGGTGGCCGAGAAGTCCGGCTGGGGCAAGTCGGCGCTGCCGCGTGGAACGGGCCGTGGCGTGGCGTTCTACTTCAGCCACCGCGGCTATTTCGCCGAAGTCGTGCAGGCGACGGTGAGCAAGGCGGGCGTACTCAAGGTCGACAAGATCTGGGTGGCTGGCGATGTCGGCAACCAGATCATCAATCCGCTCAACGCCGAGAACCAGGTGCAGGGCGCGGCGCTCGATGGACTGTCCGAAGCGTTAGGCCAGGAGATCACGATCGACCGTGGCCGCACGGTGCAGAGCAACTTCCACGACTTCAAGTTGCTACGGCTGCCACAAGCGCCGCCGGTGGAGGTGCACTTCAAGCTGTCGAATAACGCCCCGACCGGGCTGGGCGAACCAGCGCTGCCGCCGGTGCCACCCGCTCTCTGCAACGCGATCTTCGCGGCGACGGGGAAGCGGATTCGGAGCCTTCCGCTTTCGAAGCATGATTTGTCGTGGGCCTGAGCCCTGGTGAGTTTCACCGCGAAGGACGCGAAGGACGCAAAAGGATCCCGCTCCGAGGTCGTATGACGATTGCTGGTTGCCGTTGGATCGTGTTGCTCCTGTTTGTACCGCTCGCCGCGCACGGTCAGATCACGACGCAGGGCGCCGCGATGGCGCCGACGAACGACCTCCCCAATCCGTACCGCACGATCGAAAACTGGGCACAACTTGGCCGCGCGTGGGGATCGACGAGCGCGGTGGACATCGATGCGGACGGACGCAGCGTCTGGGTCGCCGAGCGCTGCGGCGCGAACAGCTGCCTCGGCTCCGATCTCCCCGCCGTATTCAAATTCGACGCGAACGGAAAGCTCGTCGCGTCGTTCGGCGCCGGAATGTTCGTCTCGCCGCATGGAATCTTCGTCGATCGTGGGGGCAATGTCTGGGTCGTCGACTGCGCGTGCACGGCGCGTGGCGCGCGTGGTGCCGACAGCGCAGCGCGTCCCACGAAAGGGCACCAGGTCTTCGAGTTCAGCCCGAGCGGCAAGCTGCTCATGACGTTAGGCAAGCCGGGCGGCGGCAGCGGCGCCGAGTATTTCACGCAGCCTAACGACGTGCTCGTCGCCCCGAACGGGGACATCTTCGTGGCCGAGGGGCACTCGTCGGCGCCGGGATCGACGGCGCGGGTGCTCAAATTCTCGAAGGACGGAAAGCTGATCAGGACGTGGGGGTCGTTCGGCCACGGGCCGGACGATCTCGACCAGCCACACGCGTTGGCGATGGACTCCCACGGCCGGCTCTTCGTCGGCGACCGCGGCAACAATCGCATCAAGATCTTCGATCAGGACGGCACGCTGCTCGACACCTGGTACCAATTCAGCCGGCCGAGCGGGATCTACATCGACGCGCACGATACGATCTACGTCGCCGACTCGGAGTCGGGCTCGGTGGCCAAGGAGCGCACGGGCTGGAAGCGCGGCATTCGCGTCGGCAGCGCCCGCAACGGATCGGTGACGGCGTTCATCCCCGACCCTAACGAGGCACCGCCGTCGACGAGCGCCGCCGAGGGCGTCGCGGCGGATTCGCGGGGCGTGATCTACGGCGCCGAGGTGGGACCGAAGGCGCTGAAGCGATATGTGAAGCAGTAAACTGTCACTCTGAGCGCAGCCAGCGAAAAGCAGATCCCTCGTCGCTACGCTCCTCGGGATGACAATCTCTCCGGAGGGTGTCATGGACGGCAAGCGCAGCTTCTCTCGCCGCGGGTTCGTTGGTGGCGTCGCGACGGCATTGGGGTACCTCACCCTCGATCCGGCGTCCCGCGCCTGGGCACAGAGCGCTACGGCGCGCGCGCCACGCCCGAAGCTGAGCACCGACGAGTACGACACCCTCGCCAAGCTCGCGAATAACGAGAACCCATACGGCCCGTCCGAGGCCGTGATGAAGGCGATGACGCAGTCGTTCAAATACGCTAATCGTTACGGTTACCCCGACGGAGGCATCACCAAAGCGATTGCCGAACATCACGGTGTGAAGGAGGAGAACGTCCTCATTGGCTCGGGCTCGGGCGAGATCCTCGACGTCGCGTGCAACACGTATCTCCGCAACGGGCGAAAGATCCTGAGCTCGGAGCCGTCGTACGACGTGATCTTCGAGCACGTCACTGCGTACAAGGCCGGCACAATTCGCGTTCCCTCGCTCCCCGACTTCCGCCAGGACATTCCCGGGCTCGTCGCGGCAGCGCGCGCCTACAGTCGCGACATCGGCTTCATCTATCTGTGCAGCCCGAACAATCCGACGGGCCGCATCGTCACGAAACAGGAGATCGCGCAGCTGCTCGACGGCATTCCGCGTGACATGCCAGTCCTCATCGACGAAGCGTACTTCCACTTCGTCGAAGATCCCGACTACGAGACGTCGATCCCGCACGTCTTCGAGGGGCGCCCAGTGATGGTGACGCGCACCTTCTCCAAGATCGCCGCGCTCGCCGGGATGCGACTAGGCTATGCCATCGCGCCGAAGGAGATGATCAGCGACATGCGGCCGTACGCGACGGGCACGATCAACGCCATCGTGAAATGGGGTGGCGTCGCGGCGCTCACCGACACGGAGACGCAGGCCAAAGTGAAGCGGCTCACGGTAGACCTCCGGAAGAGGACCACGGCCGAGCTCCAGAGCCTCGGCTACGCGGTGATTCCGTCCGAGGCGAACTTCTTCATGGTGAATCTCCGTCGGCCCGTGCCGCCGGTGATCGAGGAGTTCAAGAAAAAGGGCGTCCTCGTCGGGCGCCCCTTCCCGCCGCTGATGGAGCATCTCCGCGTCTCCGTTGGGACGGCGGACGAGATGAGTAGGTTCTTGACGGCGTTCAAGGAGATCGTGCCGGGCGCAAGGACGGCGAAAGCCGGGTGACGCGTGGGGTCTCGACCGACGAGCAATCGATCGGCGCTGTAAGATAGGCTACCGTGCGCCATTCACGAGCAGTCGATCGGGGAGTGCACGGCGGCTTCATGCCAGATTTGGCATGCGAGCACCACTTCGTGTGGCACGCGTCGAAGCGCACATGCCAAATCTGGCATGGTGCCGCCTAGCACTCCCCGATCGACTGCTCGTCCGTCGAGATCTCCGCCTAACGTCGCCGTGCACCCCCAGAACCCTCCGCCCCATGCGGCAGCGTCAACGCGACGAGCGCAGTATTGGCGCCGGCGCCCGTCGCGAAGACGATGTACTGCCGGCCCTGGTGCATGAACGTCATCGGCACGGCAGTCGTCTTCGCGGGGATCTGCACCTGCCCGACGTCCTTCCCCGTCGCTTTGTCCACGGCGTAGAGATGGAAGGGTGGACGCGGTGGTCCACCGCTCCGGCCCGTCCCGTAGATCACCAGTGTCTTGGTCGTGATGATCTGCGCCTGGCCGCGGCCCGGCTGTGGCGGCAGTGTCACCCCCGCGAAGAGTGCATCGTTCGTCGCCACCGGCGTTGAGATGCCGTTCGGCACCCACCAGATCTTGTCGCCGCTGTTCATGTCGTAGGCGGTAACACCGCCTAACGGCTTCGGCTTGAGAATCGACACACCGCCAATCTGCGATCCCGCGGCCCTGCCCTCGAAGCCGTTCCCGCGCGCCGAGCCGCTCTGCGCAACGTACCCCGCCGGCGCGGGAAGCGCGCCTATCAGGCCGCAGCTGTCGTGCGGTGAGCTGTAGCGGAACTCCGAGCACGGATCCTTCTGCACCTGAATCGTGCTCAGCCCACTCTGGCTGCCGACATAGATGCGGCCCGTCTCCGGATCCGCCGCCGTGCCGCCATCGATGTTCACGCCGCCCGACGCGCCTGGCGCGTACCACGAGCAGCGGTAGCCGCTCGCGCCCGTGCCATCGGCGAGTGATGCCGGAATGAAGTACGGACCCATTCGGCAGCGCTTCGCGAGCTTCAGCGCCGAATCCTTGATCGCCGGCGTGTAGTCGATGAGATCGGACTCGACGAGGCCCTGCTGCGAGTACGGCTCCGGCCGGCTCGGGATCGGCTGCGTCGGCCACGTCTGCTCTCCCGGGACCTCGCTCTGCAGCACCGGGGTTTCGACAATGGGCCAGACCGGCTCACCCGTTAGGCGGTCGAGCGCGTAGACCCAGCCCTGCTTCGTCGTCTGCGCGACGATCTTCCTCCGCTGCCCATTCACCGTGACGTCGAGAAGATTCGGCGCCATCGGCGTGTCGTAGTCCCAGATGTCGTGATGCACGAACTGGTAATGCCAGCGCCGCTTTCCCGTCTTCACGTCCAGCGCGACGAGGCTGGTGCCGAAAAGGTTCGCGCCCGGGCGGTGGCCGCCGTATTCGTCCATCAGCGGCATCCCCACGGGGATGTACACGAGGCCAAGCTCCGGATCGGCCGAGTAGGGCGCCCAGGCGTCGTTCTTCCCAACACCATCAGAACCCACCTTCGAGCCCTTCGTCCACGTCTCCGCGCCGAACTCGCCGGGCTGCGGGATCAAGTTGAACTTCCAGAGCTGCCGGCCGGTGTGGACGTCGAATCCACGGATGGCGCCGGGCATGTTGTGCGTGCGAATCGGGAAGTATCCGTGAACCGCCGAGTTGCCGACGATGATGACGTCGTTGACGACGATCGCGGGCGAGCTGTTGGCGATCTGGCCGATGGCTGGATCGATGCCGATCGTGCCGTCCGCGCCGATCTTGCGGACGGAGTCCCATTTCTCGCCGGTCCGTGCCTTACGAGGCGGCGCCGCGTCGCTGATGATGAGCGGACCTGAATCGTCCACAGCCCATGGCACAAGTGGATAGCCGAGTCCATTCATCAGATCGACGACGCCGTTCTTCCCGAACCTGGGATCAGGAGTCCCCGTCTTCGCGTCGATACTCGCGAGATGATAGCCGGGCGTCACGACGATGACACGCTCGTTAGGCCCGTCGCTCCAGTAGGCGAGGCCGCGCCCCGCGAACTGGCGTGGCGCCTTCTGCCAGCGGAGGCCCTCGTCGAGCCCCCAGTGCCAGAGCGTCTTGCCGGTGCCCGGATCGATAGCGGCGGCGACGCGGCGGGTTGACGCCACGGTGAAGAGACGTCCATTCGCGTAGAGCGGAGTCGTGCGATAGTACTCGTCCTCGCCGAACTGGCTCGCGTTCCACTGCCACGCGACCTGGAGGTTGGCGAAGTTCGACGCGTCGATCTGCGTGAGGGGCGAGTAGCGCGTGCTCCACGCGTCCGCGCCCCAGAAGCGCCACTCGCCAGGCGCATTGCCGCGGACGAGCGCCGCGCCTTCCGCGGCGCTGGAGAGCCGCGCGCGGACGAGCACGCCCGCCGCGATCGTCGCCAGAACGCACGCGGCGATGCCGATGGCGCGCCGATTCAGTGAAAGCTGCCGCATCTCTGAGCTCCTCCTCTGACTGTCGCCTAACGAATCGGCGGCTTCGCCGCCGCGTGCGTCTGGATGCGAATCGCGCCGAGCACCGTCGTATCCGGCGGCAGCTCGGCGGGGCCGGCCGGCATCTGATTCAACTTCAGCAGGTACGCGAGCACGTCGATGTACTCTTCCGGCGCGAGACTTCCCGGCTCGTTCTTCGGCATCCGGGTGCTGATGAAGCCAAAGAGCTCAGAGAGGGGATGCCCATTCCACGATTTTTCGAACGCGACGCCGGTGTGAGTCGCGGCAGCGTGACAGCTCTTGCACATCCCCGCGTACAAGTCCTGCCCCCGGGCCGCCTGCGGCTCACTGTAGACGCCGGCGAGCGTGGTCCGCTCTGTCCTCGCCTTCTGGGCACAAGCGGTGGCGCTGACCACCACGGACAGGATCAAGGGCGACGCGACGCCGATCAATAGCTGCGGCTTCATTCCGCTCCAACTTCGCCCATCGGCGCGCGGCCCGCTAGCCGACGCATCCCGGCCGAGAGCACCCACCCGAGTCCGGTGACGATCAACAGGAGCATCACAAGCCGCATCATCGAGATGATGAAACTGGTGTCGATGGCCGGCCACTGAAACTTGTACTGCTCGAGCACGGCCCACCGATCGAGCATCCAGTGCCAGGCGGTGTGCGCGACGAGGGCCGAGAGAATGATCGTCCCCATCCGTTCGGCGACGACGTACTTGAAGAGCAGCGCCAGCGCCGGTATTGCGATCGCGAGCACGAGCAGCTGCCCGATCTCCACGCCGACGTTGAAGGCCAGGAGTGACGTGGCGAGATGCGCGCCCGCGAACTGCAGCGATTCGCGGAGCGCGAACGAGAAGCCGAAGCCGTGCACGAGCCCGAAGCCGAACGCCACCACCCAGCGCCGCTCGAGCTTTGGCCCGACGATGTTCTCGAGGGCCATGTACACGATCGAGATCGCGATCAGCACCTCGATGAGCGGCGGAAACCAGAGCGCGTTGGGCGCCAAGCCGAGCACGGACGCGGCGAGCGTCAGGCAATGCGCCGCCGTGAACGACGTGACCACCGCGACGAGCGGCCGGAAGCGCCGGAAGGGGATCACCAGACAGAATACGAACAGCAGATGATCGATGCCGTCGAGAATGTGGTGCAAGCCGAGCGACACGAACCGCAGCGCCGCCTGATGCCAGCGCGGATCGAGGCGAACGAGCCCCGGATCGCCGACGTACTCGTACGCGCGCTCTGCGCCGTTAGGCGGCACGAAGCGCAAGACCGTCGTCGTGCGAACGCCGAGCCGCGCCAGCGCCGGATCGATCGAGAAGCGAGACGCGGGCGAGAAAATCGGATATTCGATCGTGACGTCGAGGAGCGCCTGCTTCCAGAAGAGCGCCGTCGTCGTGTCGCTCGGCGCGCGCGTAATGTGGGCGAGCGCCGAATCGTAGCTGGCGAACGAGCGGTCGGACGGGAGTGAGATCCGGGCCGCGATGATACGCGCATCGGACAGTTGGTGATCCTCCTCGTACAGTGACAGCGATCCCGCGAGCCACACCCGTGCCGCCTGCCGCAACAGCGGCTCGCTGCGTTCGATGTCGAGATAGCCGGGACCGCGCAGCGGGAAGTCCACGTCGCGCATCGACTCAAGCGGCACGCGGAGCAGCACGCGGAGGTGCCCCGCCTCCGGCTTCACGAACGCCAGCACCGTGACGCGCGACGGAATCTCGTGCGCATCGATCGGCGACGACGACGCGAGAAGGCCCAGCAGCGCGAGCGCGATGGAGACTGGACGCATGCAGCGATGGAGAGGTAGTATCACGCGGTACGGAGTTCTCGTGCCGCGAGTATATCCGCGCTCACGTGATGCGTCCATTCCCAACGGAGCTCGAATGAGGCGACGAAAATTCGTCCTGGCTGCCCTGCTGGTCTCCTCGATCCTCGCCCTCGCTGCCGGCCAGGCCGCGCTCCAGGGAGCGATGCGTCCCGCCGCCGAGGCGCCCCGCTTCGAGGTCGATCCGATGTGGCCCAAGCCGCTCCCCAATCACTGGATCCTCGGCTCGGTGATCGGCGTCGGCATCGACTCGAAGGACCACGTTTTCATCATTCACCGCGGCGATTCCACGCTCAATCAGCGCACCGAGGCCGGCTCCGCGGCGAATCCGCCGCTCGGCGAGTGCTGTGCCGCCGCGCCGCCGATCGTGGAGTTCGATCCGGAGGGCAATCTCGTTAAGGCGTGGGGCGGTCCCGGCGACGGCTATGTGTGGCCGGAGTCCAACCACGGCGTCGCCATCGACGACAAGGACAACGTCTGGATCGGCGGCAATGGGCGCAGCGATTCACACATTCTCAAGTTCACCCACGACGGCAAGTTCCTGATGCAGATCGGAACGCCGAGGCAGGCGGTGAACAGCAACGCGCTCGACCACTTCGGCCGCGTCGCCAAGATCTCCTTCGATCCGAAGGCGAACGAGGCGTACGTCGCGGACGGCTACGGCAACAAGCGCGCGGCGGTGCTCGACATGAGCACCGGGGCGATCAAGCGGTTCTGGGGCGCGTATGGGAATACGCCGAAGGACACCAACATGGGCCCCTACAACCCCGACGCGCCGCTCGCGCCACAGTTCCGCAATCCCGTGCACTGCGCCGAGCCGACGAACGATGGTCTCGTGTACGTCTGCGACCGCGTGAACGATCGGATTCAGGTCTTTCGCAAGGACGGCAAGTTCGTGAAGGAGCAGCGCGTCTTTCCGCGCACGCGTGGCGACGGCTCCGTGTGGGACATCGCGTTCTCTCGCGATCCCGAGCAGAAGTACATCTTCCTCGCCGACGGCCGGAACGAGCGCGTGTACATCATGGACCGGCAGTCGCTCGAGATCCTGACGATGTTCGGCGACGGCGGCCGGCAGCCCGGCCAGTTCTTCGCCGTGCACAGCATCGCCACGGATTCCCGGGGCAACGTCTATACGACGGAGACGTATGAGGGGAAGCGGATCCAGAAGTTCGTGTACAAGGGCCTGGGGCCCGTGACGCGAATGAATCAGGGCGTAATCTGGCCCAGCAGGTAGCCGGGCTCGGGCATGTAGCATGCGATCAGAGGCTGGCGGCACGATCGAGATCGACTGCGAGAGCAGCGCGGACGCGGTTCGCGTCACCGTCACCGACAGCGGTATCGGCATCGCCCACGAGAAGCTGGGCGCGATCTTCGAGCCGTTCGTGCAGGTTGAGCGTAAGCTCGCCTCGACGCATGAGGGCACGGGGCTGGGGCCCGGCTAAAGCAGCACCTCTGGCCGCCAGCCACGACGCACGCTAGAGTCACACGCAGCCAGCCATCGTGCGCCTGTAGCTCAATTGGATAGAGCAGCTGACTTCGGATCAGCAGGTTGGAGGTTCGAGCCCTTCCAGGCGCGTTGTTCGCCCGAGCGACCCAGCGTCACGCCGGTATTTACCCGACGCGAACCACGCTCCCGGTCGCGGCGGAGCGCCGTGCGGCCTCGATGATCCGGAGCCCGGCGAGCGCATCCTCGGGGTCCACTGGCGGCGGTCCTCCCTCCTGAAGCGCGCGCGCGACGCTGGCATAGAACGCGGGATACTCACCGCGAGCGGTCGGCACCGGCTGCACGTCATCGCCAGCGCCTAACGAGCCCCACCGCTCGGGGGGCTCCTCGCCCCATCCCGGCTGGTCCGGGCGCTCACCCCGCCGCAGCGCCTCCTCCTGCACATCGAGGCCGTGCTTGACGTACGCGGCGCGGGTCCCGAAAGCTCGGAGCCGGACGATCGTCTGCGCGGCGACGGCGCTCATCCCGAGATGCGATCGTGCGCCCGAGGCGTGCGTCAGCGCGAGAAAGCTGTCGTCGTCGGCGTCGACACCGTCGCGCCGCCGATCCAGCTCCGCGTACACCGACGTCACTGGACCGAGGAGCACCAGCGCCTGATCGATGAGATGGCTGCCGAGGTCGTAGAGGATGCCGCCGGCTTCGGCCGGATCGCCGCGCTCGCGCCAGTTGCCCTTGGGGCTCGGCCGCCAGCGATCGAAGCGGGACTCCAGGCGGAACACCGTGCCTAACGAGCCGGCCGCGACGAGCTGGCGCAGCGTGATGAAGTCGCCGTCCCACCGGCGGTTCTGATAGACGGTAAGCAGCAGCTTTCGTTGCCGGGCCTCCTGGATGAGCGCTTCCGCCTCCGCGGCAGTCGGCGCGAACGGCTTGTCGACGACGACGGCGAGGCCTGCCTCCAGCGCCGCGCGCGCGAGCGGAGCATGTGTGCGGTTCGGGGTCGCCACGACGACGAGATCGAGCTCGCGGGCATGGGCCCAGAGCGCGTCGGCGTTGTCCACGAGGCGCGCCTCTGGATGATCGTGGGCCGCGCGCGCGCGGCGCTCCGGATCGCCCGTCACGACCGCACGCAGCGCGAGCGCCGGCGTGGTGGTGATGAATGGCGCGTGGAAGGTCGATCCAGCCAATCCGTAGCCGATGAGCGCCACGCGGATTGGCGAATGCGCAGGTGTGTTCATGCTCGAGTCACGTGTTGCGAGTGGCGAGTGAGCACGCTAATTGGCACGGGCTGCCCGGCACTCGCAACTCGCCACTCGCCACGAGTCGATGGTACTCGCCTTGCACGCCGTCGAGCGCGCAGGCTTCTACCGGGAGGGCTCATGGCAGCAAAGAAAGGTGGCCGCAAGTCTGGCGGTCGAAAGTACGGTCGCGGCGCGAGCAAGAGCGTCGAGAGCGCGATGCGCCGGCGTAAGAGCGGCACCCTCAAACGCGGCAAGAGTGGTCACGGCGGAAAGGTGAAGAGCCGGAAGCAGGCGATTGCGATTGGCCTCTCCGAGGCGCGCAAGAAAGGCGCGAAGGTCCCGCGCAAGCGCAGCTCGTCCCGGAAGCGCAGCTCCTCGCGCAAGCGCTCCGCGCGGAAACGTTCGTCGTGATCGCCTAACGACTAGCGCGCGGTCGACGGATCAACCACATTTGCGGCCGTGCCGCCGATCGCCGAATTCGCGCTCGTCACCTTCACGTCGGTTCTCTTCATCGTCGATCCGATTGCCGTCGTCCCGAGCTACCTCGTGGTCACGAGAGGCGAGACGGCGGCGCAGCGGGCGGCGACGGCGCGGCGCGCCTGCGTCGCGGCGGCGGTCATCCTCGTCGCCTTCGCGATCGGCGGCACGCTCATCTTCAGTGTCTTTGGCATCACCCTCCCCGCCTTTCGCATTGCGGGTGGCCTCATTCTCTGGCTCGTGGCGATGGACATGCTCCGCGCCCAGCGTACGACCCAGGAAAGCACGCCGGAGCTCGTGGAAGGCGAGATCAAGGAGGATTCGGCGATCACACCGCTCGCGATGCCCATGCTCGCCGGCCCGGGTGCGATCTCGACCGTCATGGTCCTCGCCGCCCAAGCGCGCACGATGCCGCGTAAGGCGATCGTCTACGCGTCGATCGTCGTCACTGCCCTCGCCAGCTGGATCGTGCTCCGTGTCGCCGAACGGCTCATCGAACGAATTGGCCAGACGGGGATTCGTGTCATGACGCGCATCATGGGTTTACTCCTCGCGGCGCTCGCGGTGCAGTTCGTCATCGGCGGGGCTCAGGAGGCGCTCGGATTGGGGCTTGCCTCGCCGGCCCAAAAACCATAACGAGGGAGGACGGCCCCCGTACGAGTGGCCGGTTCTCGCCCGCCTTTTGCGTCCTCTAACCAAAGCGTCCACGGGGGAGGGACGCATAAAACTCAGGGAGGCGTTATGCGCAGGCACGTGTTTGCCGCGCTCGCGATGTTGCTGGTCGCGTGCGGTGGAGACAGCGTAACAGGACCGAAGTCAGTAGCGGGCAGCTACACGCTGCGCACCGTCAACGGCGCCGCACTACCGGCGACCTATT
>JAJKIR010000053.1 GCA_021154325.1 Gemmatimonas sp. | reverse complement strand
GTCGTCGGCGCGTCGACCGTTTCGGCTTTGCTCGAGCGGGGCCATCAGGTTCGCCTCCTGTCCCGGCACGCCGAGCACGATGCGCGCGCTTGGCCGAACAGTGTCACGGCCATCGAGGGTGATGTCTCGGATCCCGCGTCGATCACCGGGGCTGCCGATGGCTGCGAGGCAGTCGTCCATCTTGTTGCCATCGTCGACGAGTCGCCGCCGGACGTCACGTTTCAGCGCGTCAACGTCGAGGGGACGCGGAACATCGTTGCCGAGGCGGAGCGCGCTGGCGCCGGCAAACTCGTCTACGTCTCCTCGTTAGGCTGCGAGCACGGTCAATCGCCCTACCATCGGTCGAAGCTCGCCGCTGAGGAGATCGTGCGCGGCTTTGCGGGTGAGTGGGTCGTCCTTCGGCCTGGCGCCGTATACGGCCCCGGCGACGAGCACCTCTCCGTCCTGCTGCGAATGGTCCGCACCCTTCCCGCGGTTCCGATAATCGGAGATGGGAACCAGCCCGTGCAGCCTCTCTGGCATGAGGACGCGGCAGCGGCGATCGCGATCGCTGTGGAGCGCGACGATGTGAACGGCGGAGTGTACGACCTCGCGGGCGAGGAGCTCACCTCGCAACGCGATCTCGTTGATCGCTTCAGACGCCTGACGAATCGCGCGAGCGTGGACATTCCCGTACCGGAGCTGCTCGCGCAGTTCGGCATCCGGGCCGCGGGCGCTATGGGCCTCGACCTTGGTTTCAGCGATAGTCAGCTGCAGATGCTGAAAGAAGGGAGCGCATTGCCGCCCGATGCCAACAACGCGTTGACGCGGGTCTTCGGCATCGCTCCGCTCCCGCTCGACGAAGGCTTGCGTCGTCTCGCCGACGCGCAACCGGAACAGCTGCCTAACGATGGAGTCGGACCGCTCACGCGAAAGCGATTCTGGGCCGACATCGCCGGCAGCCGCTTTGATCCCGACCGCCTACTCGACTACGTGCGGCTCAACTTTTCCACGCTCGCTCCGGCGATCATGTCGGCGTCTGCCGAACCGGGCACGCCGCAACTCGTCGAAGAGGGTGTCACGCTCACGCTTGACCTCCCTATGCGTGGCCACGTCCAGGTACGAGTGGCCGAGGTGGACGAGCGGCGATTTACCCTCATGACGCTCGAAGGCCACCCTCTGGCGGGCGCGGTGCGCATTCAGTCCGAGCCCGTCGATGGCACCGTTCGGTTCGAGGTGCAGGTCTACGACCGCGCGGCTTCGGTTCCCGATCTCGTGATCATGCGCACGTTAGGCGACACGCTTCAGGATCGCGCTTGGATCCAGCTCATCGAGAATGTCGTGAAGGCATCGGGTGGCCGCACCCTGGATATCCGTCAAAGCACGGAATCTCTTTCGGAGAGCGAAGCGGCGGTGGTGCAGCGCTGGGCGGAGGAGCTCGTGCTCCTTCGGAAGCAGCACGACGCCGGCGTGTAGCCGCGGCGGCGGCGTCAGCCGCCTTCCGCCTCGCGGAACATCACGTCCGGCGGTCGCGTCATGCAGTGCTCGCCGCAACCGAGCTTGTAGCGGTTCCGCGCGAACCAGCGATAGAACTTGTCGGCGAGCCGCCGCGCGAATGGGATCTTGAAGAGCCACGAGATGAGACGCCCCTTGGGCAGAACGTCGAGCAAATGCTCAATTGCGGCTGCGCCGGACCAGGTCGTTCCGTCACGAGCGACCATCTGCAGCGCTTCGGCGAACGCGCGCGGTGGTATCCACGGAAAGCGCGCCATCACGCCAGGCATCTGCGAGGAGACTACCTCGAGCTTGTCCGGACGATCCCACTTTCTCAACAGATTCGCGAGTCGCGTGCAGACCTTGCACATCCCGTCGTAGACCACCGTGTACTCGCAGGTCTCGCACTCCTGCTCGGCGCGCTGGCCACGAACGGTGAAGACGACGACGGGGTGCGTGTGCGCGAGTGCCGCGGACGTCACAGCGTGCTCTCCGAGTGGATCGCCTCCGACGGAACGCCCGTCACCTCGTCGACATGCGAGTGGTCGCTGGTTGCGCCCGGTCCCTCGGCCAACCCGACCGTGATCGTCGGCGGATTAAGCAGCGTCGCGTGGATCGTGCACATCTCGGCGACGCGTCTCGCCGCCGCATGACGCTTCGCCGGTAGCGACGGCCACTCGAAAGCGACGTGCATGGTATCGACACGATGCGGGTCCTCGGCGAACGTCCATCGGACCTCGACCGCGAGATCGTCGATGGCGAGACTCGCGTGCGTCGCCCAGGCGTGCATCACCGAGAACGTGCACGTCGCCAGTCCACTCGCGAGCATGTGGAAGGGGGAATAGCTCTGCTCGGCAGACACCGCCTCGATCGTCATAGGCCCTGGTATCGGCTCGAGGCGAATTGCGTCGTCGGACAGTAGGATGATCTTCATCGCGAGGCACCTCCGACACCGCGAGGGTGCAAAGACTACGCCCGAATCGACTTTCGCGACCGCCAGCGAGCGAGCCTCCGCAACGGAGTGCGCCGGCTCCGGCCCCTGTCCGCGACAGACTGGAGCGAGCGCAAAGCGCGAGCGACTTCAAATAAGCTTTCGCGAAGCGCCAGCGAGCGAGCTTCCAGTCGTGGCGCTCGTCCTTGGCGTCGCGAAGCCACGCGTACAGCGCGTCGTACATAACGAGCCCGTGCGCCAGTTGCTCGTGATCATCGGCGAAGAGACGCGACAGGCCGAGCGATACTGCGAGCAGCCCGGCACACTGCGGCGCCAGGTCGAGCCGGTCCGTATCCGCGCCTCTGACGATCCGCGCCAGCTCAACGAGCGCTGGTTCACGCAGCTCGTACTTGTCGAGAAAGGCGTCGAAGCTGCACCGAGCACCGACGTGTGAGAGCTCCACTCCGTCGACGTCGAACGGCATTGCTCCCGATTCAGCCACGACGCGCGCCACCTCGTTAGGCGCGACGAAAAGAAACTCCGCGTCCGCGTCGATGAACCTGGCAATCAGCCACGGACACGCCACGCGGTCGATCTTGGGCCGCGCTCTCGTCACCCATTTAATGATCGCTCCTCGCGTTGCTCGTCGGCTCAGCCGCGGCGCTTACGGAAGTAAGTGTAGAGATCGTCCAGCACCGCGGCGCCGCGATCGATTCGCGTCCGGTCGGCCTCGTGCGCGTCGACGAGCCCGCGAATGAGCGCGGCCAAGCCCGCTGTCTCGGGACGACCATAGCGGTCATCCTTGCAGTCGATGTCGTGAACGACCTCTCCGAGCGCCACCAGCGCCCGATCACGAAGACCGAAGCGCCTGACGAGCGTCTGGAACGTGCAGTCCTCGCCGACGTGCGTGTACTCGGCCTCGAACATGTCGAAGCGAAGCTCGCCCGACTTTTGTGCGTAGCCGCGCGGCGCCACGAACTTGAATCGCGCGTCGGGGTCGATGAAGCGCCGTATGAGCCACGCGCTCGCGATCCGGTCGACGTGCACCCCTGTTCGCGTCACCCATGTGCGACCGCGTTCCACCCGATCGATTGCCGCCGTTACAGCGTCGTCGCCTTCACCGGCCCCCTTGCCGCGCTCGGCCTCGAGCATCGCGTCCAGCTCCTCGTCGGTGACTCCTTCGACCAGATGGCCTTCAACGATCACGGCACTCCCGCCCTCGGCCTCGATCTCCTGCCTCAGCCACTGCAGATCCTCGAGCGCCTCATCGCTGCTCGCGAGAGCGTAGACGGTCTGCTTGATCGCGACGGCGCCGATGCGCCGCAGTCGCCGCCGTGTCTTCACCCGCAGGTAGTCTGGCTTAGGCGGCAGCTGATGAATGAAGAGCAGCCAGCGCCGGCCGCCGAGCGAGCCTTGCGCAGTCGCTTCTGCTGGATCATTCATTGATTCAACTGTATCATCGCGGCGTTCGCGCGTCAAGACATTCTCCGGTGAGGCTCCATGCGCATGCTCGATGCAGACTCGGTTATCCGGCTCCTCGACATGCCATCGTGTATTCGTGGCGTCGAGCAGGCCTTCCGCGCCCGTGGCGAGGGAAGGCCAGTGCCGTCCACGATGTCCGGCCTCGAGTTCGCGCGCGGAAGCCTGCACGCGAAAATGGCGAGCCTGGAGTTGTCGCGCTCATACGCGGTCGCGAAAGTCAATGCAAACTTCCCACGCAATCCGCTCGAGTACGGTCTCCCCACGATTCAGGGCGTGGTCGTGCTGTTCGACGGCGCGAACGGAGTTCCTCTCGCGATCATGGACTCGGCGGTTCTGACGACGATTCGCACGGCCGCGGCGAGCGCGGTCGGCGCATCGCTGCTCGCGCGTACCGATGCGTCGACGGTGACCTTCATCGGCTGCGGCGTGCAGGCGCGGGCGCACCTCGATGCGCTTTGCCACGTGCGAAAGCTGACTCGGATCTTCGCCCTCGACACGCGACCTGCCATCGCCGAGGAGTTCAGCGTTTTCGCACGCTCCGCTTGCGACGCCGACGCGTCGGTCGCGTCGTCACTCGCCGCGGCCGCGCGCGCGAGCGACATCATCGTGACGACGACTCCGTCGAGGAGCGCGCTGCTCGACGTCGGCGACGTCTCTCCCGGCGGCTTCATCGCTGCTGTCGGCGCGGACAATGAGCACAAGCAGGAGATCGCACCCGCGCTCCTCCGCACCGCGGCGGTCGTGGTCGACGATCTCGAGCAGTGCGCCCGCTTCGGCGATCTCCATCACGCGCTCGCGGCTGGTATCATGCGGCGCGAGGATGTCCGTGCCTCCCTCGATCAGATCGTCGCCGGGACGAAGCCCGGACGACTCGACGACGACGAGATCATCGTCTTCGACAGCACCGGCCTTGCCATCGAGGACGTCGCCGCCGCGGCGCTGGTCTACGAGCGCGCGGCGGCGACGAATGTTGATAAGATGCTGAACTCCTAGAAGGTCAGCTTCTTGAGGTACGAGCAATTCTGCTTCGCGCTCGCCAGCTCGTCCTTCGGCTGTTCCTGCTCGACATAGCACGGCTTCGACGAGAGATTCGGCACGGCGGCGAGTAGCTTTTTGAGATTGACCGTTCCGGCGCCAAGCTCCGTGTCCGCCGACTTGTCGGGAACGACGTCTTTCAAATGGAAGGTCCAGTACCAGTTCGGGTGCTTGGTGAGATAGGCCATCGGATCGCCGCCACCCATCACCATGTTGCCGACGTCGAGCTGCAGCCGGACCACCTTCGGATCGAGCCGCTGGATGAAGACGTCGTACGGGATTTGACCCTCGATCGGCTTCATGTGATCTGGCTCGTTGTGAAATGCGACCCAGAGATGCGCCTTCCGCGCCGCCGCGCCGGCGGTGTTGAGGGTGTCCGCCCACCGCTTCCAATCATCGATCGTGCGCGCCGAATCCGGCAGGCTCGGCACGATGAGATAGGTCATCCCGAGTAGATGTGCCTCGGCGAGATGCTTGTCCCAGTTGTCGGTGAGGATCTCGGGATTGATGTGAGCGGACGGCGCGCGCAGGCCTTCGTGCTTGAGAATGGCGAGCACCTGCTGTGGCGTGCGCCCGAAGTTGTTCATCGACCAGAGGAGCTCGACGTCGTCGTAGCCCGCCGCACGGACGGCGGCCATGGTACGATCCGGGTCGTCGCGCATCGCATGCCGCACCGAGTAGAGCTCGAGACCAACGCGATGGAGCCGCTTGGCCGCGAGCAGGTCGCGTCGCGCCACGAGCGCGCCAGCAGCCGCCGTGCCAAGGGCCTGGACGAACGTTCGTCGTTTCATGTCGTCACCAGAGGGTGTGAATGGGTGTGATCGGCGACCGGCCGACTCTGCCGCGACAGGAGAGATACACATTGCGGCGGCCTCGCGGAAGAAACGCCGCCGGGAGTAAACCCCATAAAAGAAAAAACGACGCGCAGAGGCGTCGCTTCTTCTCAAGGCGAGCTCGATGGCCAGGGACGGAATCGAACCGCCGACACGCGGATTTTCAGTCCGCTGCTCTACCAACTGAGCTACCTGGCCTGACCAACCAACCCTCGACCGGCCCGATCTCGGAACACCGTGCCGGGCCGGCAGATCGGCTACCTAATGTAGCCCGAGAGCATGGGACGGTGTAGCCCCGCCCACGCTCCCGATCGTGACGGCGCGAAGGAACCAGGAGTTGAGTCAGCGGGGCACGCGAACCGCACGGGCGGCTCCTCGCCTTGGGCCATTCCGCGCCCTACATTTCCGGCGCGCCGCCAGCCTTCGAGTGGCGACGTCTTCGCACCACGGCACCACCCATTGGTCGTTCGTCGAGCTCGTGACGCAGCCGTTACCGCGCCCGCACGCAAGGTGGCCGCACGCTCGACATACTGCCGGAGCTCCGCCCGAAAGATCCCGCAGCCACCATGCTCGCGGACGATGTTGTTAGGCGTCTCGACGCCAATTCCTTTCACCCGGATCACCTGACATGAAGAGTCCTCGTTGGGTTGTGAACGCGGCGACGATGCTGTCGCTCGCGCTACTCCTACCTCTGTCTCTTTCCAGCCCCGTCGCCGCACAGGGCGTCACCACCGGCGCCATCTCCGGCACCGTGACCGACGCGGCTGGTAAGCCGGTCGAGAACGCGCAGGTCCAGATCACGAACCGGAACAGCGGCTTTCGCAGCGGCTCCATCACGCGCGCGAACGGCTACTACTACGTGCAGGGCCTCGAGGTCGGCGGCCCGTACACCGTGAGCGTTCGGCGCATCGGCTATGAGCCGGCGGAGCGCAATGGTGTCACGGTCTCGCTCTCCTCGACGACGCGCGTCGATCTGCAGCTCGCGCAGAGCGCCGTCACGCTTGGTGCGGTCACCGTGAGCGGCCAGGCCGAAGCATCCACCTTCAGCCCCGCGCACCAGGGCGTTTCGACGGAAGTTACGGATACGCTCATCAGGCGCATTCCGACGCTCAACCGGAATCTCACCGACCTCGTCAAGCTGACACCGCAGGTGATCATCCCCACCTCCGGCGGGCCGAGCGCCGGTGGACAGTACAATCGCTACAACAACTTCACGATCGACGGCGCGAACCAGAACGATCGCTTCAACCTCAACAGTTCGGGTGGTCTTCCCGGCGGTGCCGGCAACGGACGAATCATCTCCCAGGAAGCAGTGAAGGAGTTCCGCGTCCTCATGTCGCCGAGCGACGTGCGTCAGGCCAACTTCACCGGCATGCTCGTCAATGCCGTCACGAAGAGCGGCACAAACGACTGGCATGGCGGGGCGCTTTACAACTTCCGAAACGAAGATTTCAGCTCCGTCGTGCCGTTCCGGTCGACGACGCTGGATGTGAAGCAGTACGGCTTTCAGCTCGGTGGCCCGATCATTCGCAACCGGCTGCAATTCTACATTGCCCCCGAATGGCAGCAGCGCACAACCGCGGCAGCGGGCCCGTACGTAGGCCAGCCGTCAGGCAGCGCTACACCCCTTAACATCAGTCCCGACTCCATCGCGCTCATTCAACAGATCGTGAGCTCCAATCCCGCGTTTGGCTTCAATCCCGGCGCGTCGGGCTTCGTGCCAGTTGACAATCCCCTCACGAACCTCTTTGGCCGCATCGATTTCGAGATCAACCAGACGCACCGCCTCGTGCTGCGTCAGTTGATCAACCGAACGGAGAGCTTCGCCTTCTCGCGCGGCACCCAGGCATTCCAGACGAACCCAGCCAACCAGAACACCGGATTCCGGCTCACATCGAATTCCTTCAACGGCGTCAACACGAACAATTCGACGGTCGCGCAGCTCTATTCGAATTTCTCACAGGGCACGTCGAACGAGCTCATCGCGGGTTTCAATCAGATTCGCGACAAGCGCGTCGTTCCGCAGGTCACGCCCGAGATTGGCGTCGGCGTTGTGCCGTTAGGTGCGACCGGCACTGCGACAACGACGCCCAGCGCGGCAGTTACGTTCGGAACGGAACAGTTCTCGATCAACAACCGCGCCGATCAGGACATTCTCGAGTTGCAGGACAATGTCAGCATCCCGTGGCGAACGCACACCTTCACCGTCGGCGGCCGCTACGAACACCTGAAGGTTTATAACAACTTCGCCCAAGCCCTCGGTGGCGTTTGGGTCTTCCCGAGCATCCAGGCGCTCCAGAATCTGCAACCGAGTGGGTATCGCCTCGGCTATCCGAATTCCGGCGACGTCGCTGACATCCCGGCGTCGTTCAACACCAACATGTTGAGCTTTTACGGCCAGGATCAGTGGGCCGTAACGCCGAACCTGACGATCACCGGCGGCCTTCGCGCCGACGTACCGAGTTTCGCCGACAAGCCACCGGAGAACACCACCATCGAGAGTCTCTTCGCCGCGCGCGGCGTGACGATCAACACGTCTTGGGTACCGAAGACGCAGGTTCTCTGGTCACCACGAATCGGCATGAACTGGGATGTGACCGGTGACCAGAAGAATCAGGTGAGAGCGACGGTTGGTGTCTTCACCGCGCCGCCTCCATACATCCTCGTCGCAAACGGATATCAGAACACCGGCCTTGGTCTCGTCACGTTGCTCTGCACGGGAGCAGCGCAGACACCGGCATTCACGACCGACCTGAGCAAATTGCCCAAGGCATGCGCCGGACAGACGGCACCGCTTCCGGGCGCAGCCGGCACCGCCGGCATCAACCTCACCGACCCGAACTTCAAGTATCCACAGTCGCTGGTCACGTCGTTCGGCGCCGACCGCCAGCTTCCGTTCGGCGTCGTCGGTACCTTCGAGGCGCTCTACCGCAAAGCGATCAACGGCGTCTTCATCCGCGACCTGAACACGCTGGGTCCGCGCGTCGTGAACGGTCAGGTGTACACGGACCGCAATGGGCGCGTGCTCTACGCCGACACCATTACGGCCGCGGGTGCTGCGCAGTACTTCGGCGCCGCCGCCAACACGTCGGCGCAGAAGGCCGTGACGACGTATAACAACGTCAGCTTCTCCGAGGGCGCCATCTACGTCACCAACCAGTCCAAGGATTACAACTACACACTCACCGGTCAGCTGCGGAAGCAGTTCGCCGCCGGGCTCGACGCGACGTTTGCATACACGTACAACCGCGCGTACGACGTGCAGAGCCTAACGTCCGATCGCGCCATCTCGAACTGGCGGAACGGTCGTGAGTACGCCGGCCTCGAGTCGGAGCCGACGCTTACCACGTCTGCCTTCGAGCGACGTCACCGCGTGCTCGCCTACGGCACATACACCCTTCCATGGTGGAAGAAGTGGGGCGCGACCGACGTGACGCTCTATTACGAGGGCGCAGCCGGCTTCCCGATCGACTACACCGTGCAGAGCGGTGATTTGAACGGCGACGGCTACAACGGCAATGACCTCATCTATGTTCCGAAGAACGCCACCGACCCGAACGAAATCAAAATCGGTGCACAGGCTGCGAACGGAACCTTCACGCAGGACGTCGCCTCCGCCCAGGCATTCGAAAAATTCATCAGCGACAATCCGTGCCTGAATGAGCAGCGCGGAACGATCATGAAGCGCAACAGCTGCCGCACTCCCTGGCAGAACCGCATGGATCTGTCCGTTCGTCAGTCGCTGCCGCAGTATCGCGGTCAGGCATTCACCGTCCAACTCGACGTCATCAACTTCGCCAACGCACTGGGCGAGGTCCTGCAGCACGTCGATGGACACGAGCGCGAGTGGGGCAAGATCTACGTCCCAACCATCAGCAATGCGTTCCCGCAGCAGTCCGTGCTTCAGCAGACCGCACGCACGCCTGGACCGCTCAACCAGTCGATGCCGGTTTTGAACTTCAACACGAACGTGAGAAACCGCGGCGCATTCTCGAACATCAGCAACCTCGGCTACCAGATGGCGCTGACGTTCCGCTATGAGTTCTGATTCCCGTTAGGCACGACAGTCAAAAACACCGCCCGGTGACGTCCACCGGGCGGTGTTTTTGTACTCTCTACTCTCTCGGCCCAATCGCGCACCGCCGCTCGAGTTGAAACCCTGGATCGAGCGCCGGCCGCTCCGCCGCGTTGGCCACCACCCAACCCGTCGCGTACATCCACCGCGTCATCCGCGCTAGCTTCGCGATATCGATTCGTTGCGGCTCGTCACGTGGCGTGTGATAGTCCGGATGCAAGAGTGTACTGAAGAACAATGCCGGCACGCGCATGCACGCATATGGCAGGTGATCGCTGCGGAAGTACCACCCTTCCCGATGCGTCGGCCGATCCCAGCTGCTGTCGATACCGAACCGCGTCACACGATCGTTGGCCTCGAGCGCCATCCCCGCGAGCGCTGCCGAGTTCCGGTGCGGTGGCTGCGTGCCTAACAACGCCGCGCTGTCCGGATTGTTCCGGCCGATCATGTCCCCGTTCAGCACCGCGACGATGCTCTGGAGCGGCACCACCGGATGCAGCGCGTGCCAGTACGAGCCGAGGAGCCCACGCTCCTCGGCGCCGTGCCAGACGAAGAGCGCCGACCGCGCGCCCGGCTGCTTCGCCCACGCTCGCCCAATCGCGAGCAACGCCACGCTCACGGACGCGTTGTCATCGGCGCCGTTCCAGATCGAGTCGCCGTCGATCGGATAGCGCACGCCGTCGTGATCCTGGTGACCACTGAACAGCACGTACTCGCCTCGCCGCGCTGGATCCGTGCCCGGCATCTTCGCGACGATGTTCACCGACGGATACGAGAAGCTCTCCGTGAAGAGCTGCGCCGTGAGACGCTGGTTCGGCGCGCGAAGAGCGTCGAGCATGCTCCGGCGCACCCAGAGAACGGGAACACTCGCGTTAGGCAGCACCGGGGCGGCCGCGGCTCGTGCCGTATCCAAGCCGTAGCGACCACGCGCCAGCGCGACGCCGCCGAAACCGAACGCCATCGGATCGTCGGCTACGGAATCCGAGACGAGGATCACCGCCCCTGCCCCGCGTTCGATCAGCGCTTGCGACTGCTGCCTCACGGCGGCGAGCGCATAACGATACCCTCGTAGGCTCATCGTCGGTGCCGGCGGATTCGTCGGCTCGTGGATCTCCGCGACGGCTGCCTTCCCGTGCAGATCGATGCTCGCGAGCTGCTCCGCTCGTCCTTCGCCGACGAGCGCGAGCGGCAGATCGACGTTCGTCGTCACCGGGGCCGTGACTACTACATCCCGCCAGAGCGTGAGCGGACGGCCGCCCACGACGATCCGGCTCGCGTCAGACAAACGCACGCGCCGCATCGGCCAGAACTGGAAGTAGGTGCCGTCGTCGCCGGCAGGCTCCAGTCCCGCCTCGCGTGCCGCTTTCGCCACCCACATCGACGCGCGCATCTCGTCGAGCGTCCCCGCTTCACGCCCGCGCATCGCGTCGCTCGCGAGGTAAAAGATGTCGCGCCGGAGATCGTCTTCGCGGATCGCATCGAGCGCCGGCGGAACCGTTGCCGACACCGGCCCTGCCTGACGAGTGACGGTCGGTGTCGCGGCGGGCGAGCTCGCGCATCCGGCCACCGGCACGCTGCCCGCGATGACCGCGAGCGCTCGCCTAACGATTCTTTGAGGTGCGCTTCTTCTCGCCCCGCGTCCCGCGTCCCGCGTCCCGCGCATGAGCTTCGACGGTCGCCGTGATGACCGACTTGATCCCGCCCCGAATGTTGAAGTCACCCGTCACCTCCATCCACCGTGGTCGGCACGCGGCAGCGAGGTCGTCGAGGATTCGGTTCACCGCGCGCTCGTAGAAGATTCCGTC
>JAJKIR010000052.1 GCA_021154325.1 Gemmatimonas sp. | reverse complement strand
GCGGAGAAGCATCTCGAGGCGTTTCTCGCGAAGCCGCCGTCCGGCGCCGAGGCGGAGCGATGGGTGCGTCATGCACAGATGACCCTCGACGAATTGCGTTCGGGCGTCGATACCGTCTCCGAGGAACCAGAGCCATAACGTGGGGCAAGTGCTCGCGATCGTCAGCCAGAAGGGAGGAGTAGGCAAGACGACGACGGCCATCAATCTGGCCGTCGCCATGGCACGTCGCGGCGTGAAGACGCTGCTCGTCGATGTCGACCCTCAGGGATCGGTGCGCTACGGCATGGGCATGCTGTCGCAGCACTACCGCCTCGGCGTGTCCGACTTCCTGCAGGGCGACATCGAGATGCAGGACATCGTCAGGCCGACGACGCTCCCCTGGCTGCGCGTCGCCCTCGCGGGAACGATCGCGGATGGCGGAACGCACGAGGATTATCACAGGACGTTCGCCACGTCACCGCGATTCGATGAGCTGCTCGCACGCGCGCGGGAGCGAGGCTACGTCGTGGTGATCGACACGCCGCCTGGGCTCGGTCCAATCGTGCAGCGGGTACTGGCGAACAGCGATCACGTGCTCGTCCCGCTGCAATGCGAGCCAGCGGCCGTGCAGACGACGGCGCAGATTCTGCGCGGCATTCGGGGCGTCGTCATGCAGAACCAGCAGCTCACCTTCGACGGGATTCTTCTCACGATGTACGAGCCGGGGAACGCCGTCTCGGAGCGGGTCGCAGCGCACGTGCGATCACAGCTTCCCCAGCTCGTCTTCGACATCGCGGTGCCGCGAACGGTCGCGGCGGTCGATGCCGTAGCGGCCGGGCAGCCGGTGGTGCTCCGCGCGCCTAACGATGCGGCGTCGCGAGCGTACGCGATGCTGGCGGACCAGCTCGTGCCGCGGCTGCAGTGAGCAGGCGCTCGCTCCGCACGGTGGCAGTGATGGCGGCCGCCTGGCTCGCCGTCGCATGTCTCGACATCTCCTCACCGGTGACGGGCATCTCGTCGATCACGAGCGTCCTCCTGCCCACCCCTTCCGTCGTCGTGAACGACAGCCTCCGCGACACCCTCGGTGTCGTGGCGCCGCTCGTCGTGTACGCGTTTGCACCTAACGGCGATACGGTCCGGGACGTCACCGTCCGGTTCTTCGTCATCGACTCGACCCAGAAGTTGCACGTCGACAGCATCACTGGATTTGCGTGGGGCGATTCGCTATCGCCGCTGGCAAAGGTCGTGGCGAGAGTGACCCCGGCGTCAGGCAAAGGCGTGATCCAGACTCTTCAGGTGCCGCTGCCCGTCGTACCTACACCTGTCGGCGCCACAAAATCGGACGCGCTGGTCGAATTTCCCTTCAATCCGACGACGCTGGACACCCTCGGCGCGGGGGTGCTCTCGCCCAGTCTGGACGTGAAGGTCGTCGGTGACGGCGACACGCCTATTCAGAGCTACGTTGTGAGTTACAAGATCGTCCGCATGCCGGCACCTAGAGTCGCCGGCGAACCGACGGTGCGAATCCTCGATCGTTCGGGGAACGACAGTACCATCGCGATCACATCGTCATCAGGCGTGGCGTCCAGGCAACTTCGCGTGCGGTTGACGGCTATTCCCCAAAACGTGCTCTTTGGCCCCGCGACGGACACGGTCGTCGTCCAGGTGCAGGTGCGCTATCGGCAGCAGCTGCTGACAGTCACGCCGAGCGATTCGTTCAAGCTGGTGCTGCGAGCGACGTTCTAGCTACGTCGGTCGACTCATATCCGCGACAGTCACTTCGGGGTATACTCTCGAAGGAATCGATCGTCCTCCGGCGAGGGACGGATCTCTCCCAGACGCAGCGATTGGAGGCAATCCATGATCACGAGCGGTGGGCCGCGGAATTCGACGCCAGGCACGCTGAATCAGCTCTTCTTCAACGCGGTCCAGCGGTACGACAGGCCAGACGCGCTGCAGGTGAAGGTCAACGGCACGTTTCAGCCGATCTCGCACCGCGCGCTCGCCGAGCGCGTGCGTCGCACCGCGCTCGGCCTTCAGGCCATGGGAATGAAGGAGGGCGACCGCGTCGCGATCCTGTCGGAGAACAGGCCCGAATGGGCGATCGCCGATTACGGGTGCCTGACGTCCGCGCTGACGGACGTGGCGATCTATCCGAATCTGCCGCCCGACCAGATCGCGTACATCCTGCGCGACTCGGGCTCCACCGCGATCTTCGTCTCGACGGCGCAGCAGGCAGAGAAGGTGAGAGCAATCCGGCGGCAGTGTCCCACGCTCCGGGTCGTGATTGGCTTCAGCGCGAGCAAGGAGAGTGGCGTCGACCTAACGATGGCCGAGCTCGAAGCGAAGGGCGCCGCGGCGGAGACGCCGGCCTCGATCGCCGAGTATCGCCGAGCGGCGGACGCGGTGCGGCCGGACCATCTCGCCACCCTGATCTATACGTCTGGAACGACGGGCGAGCCGAAGGGCGTGATGCTGACGCACGACAACATTTACTCGAACGTGATGGCGGGTGCGGTACAGATCCCGTTCTCAGGGGACGACGCCTGCCTGAGCTTCCTGCCGCTGTCGCACATCTTCGAGCGGATGGCGGGACACTACCTGATGATGCAGACAGGCACGTCGATCGCATACGCGGAATCGATCGACACGGTGCCGATCGACATGCAGGTGGTGAAGCCAACGCTCGTGCTCTCAGTGCCGCGGCTCTACGAGAAGATGTACGCCCGCGTGCTCGAGAACGCGCTTTCCGGCGGCGCGGTCAAGAAGCAGATCTTCTTCTGGGCGCGGAACGTCGCTGACCGATGGGCGACGGAGAAGCTGGCGGGAAAGACGCCGGGTGGTTTGTTAGGCATGCAGTATCGGCTGGCGCAGCGGCTCGTGTTCTCGAAGCTCAAGGCGCGCACCGGCAGCCGGCTGCGGTACTTCGTGTCCGGCGGCGCGCCGCTCGCGCCGGAGATCAACAAGTTCTTCTATGCGGCAGGCCTGGTGATTCTCGAGGGATATGGCCTCACCGAGACGTCGCCGGTAATCGCGGTCAACACGCCAGACGCGTTCCGGATCGGGACGGTCGGGAAGGCGTTTCCGGGCGTCGAGATCATGATCGCGAACGATGGCGAGATCTGCACGCGCGGACCGCACGTCATGAAGGGTTATTACAACAAGCCCGAAGCGACGGCCGAGGCGATTGACGAGGGCGGCTGGTTCCACACCGGTGACATTGGCCAGCTCGAAGATGGATTCCTCCGCATCACCGATCGCAAGAAGGACATCATCGCGACCGCAGGCGGAAAGAAGATCGCTCCGCAGCCGATCGAGAACAAAGTGAAGACGAACAAGTACGTGTCGCAGGCAGTGATGATCGGCGACAAGCGCAGGTTCCCCGTGCTGCTGATCGTGCCGAACTGGGAATCACTCGAGAAATGGGCGCGCTACAAGAATCTGATCTGGACGGATCGCGCTCAGCTGCTGCAGATGCCGACGGTGCGCGCAAAGATGGAGAAGGAAGTGGCGGAGGAGCTCGAGGGGCTGGCGCGCTTCGAGATGCCCAAGAAGATCGCGCTGCTCGAGCATGACTTCACGGTCGAGCGCGGCGAGCTGACTCCGACGCTGAAGGTGAAGCGGCGAGTGATCGACGAGTCGTACAAATCGGTCATCGATGCGCTCTACGTCGACGAGGGTGAACCCGCGGGCGTCTAACCCGGATTCGCAGCTGATGCTGGACTTGCTCTAGCCGCTCATTTCCGGCGCTCGAGTGGGATTATGCCCGACGCACGTGGAGTGGCACGACGCTCGGCGAGCCACTGACGGCCGTCGCGCGCCAGCTCGGCGACACCATCGGGGACGGAGAGTGCGACCGGCGCGAGCACTCGGCCTGAGGGCCTAACGACATCGAGCGCGGCAAGGAGTTGATCGGGCGTTGTTGTGTCGTCCAGGGCGATGGCACGGCTACTAGAGGGTGCGAGGGGCAGCGTCGTCCAATTCGGGTTGATCGTGAAGCCTGAGAGGCCTGTTCCCATCCCGATGCCTGGCGGCGGATTCACGAGCAGGAGCTGCACATCGGTGAGTGCTGCGAGATGTGGCGCATCTTTGCCGAGCGAGCCGGTGATCATCGCGTAACCACCGGGGGACGCGAGATCAAGCAATGCAGCCAAGCGGAGAGCGTCCTCTTCGTTCGCGAGCGGGCCGGCGGTGCCCGAGCGCGATCCATTTCCAAACCGAACGACGCCCTCGGTGATCGGAAACTCAGCCGCGCACACCGGACACCCGAGCACGCCCTCCATCACGTCGCGCCCGTCGATGCGGCGCGATGCGAGCACGAGCCAGCTCTCCTCGTGCGCATTCGGGCAGCGGAGGACGTCGATCAGCTCGATGAACATGCGCAGGTCAGCTGCGCGAGAGGCGCACCAGCTCGACGTCGACATCGCGCGGCTGCGAGACGGCGAACAGCACCGCGGCGGCGACGGCGTTAGGCGAAAGCATCCGCGAGCGCGGCGTGAATCCCTCGCGCGAGTCGGGGTCGATCTCGTCCCAGAGTGACGTGTCGACGGGACCGGGTGAGATCAACGTCACGCGGATCCCGGTTCCGCGCAGTTCGGTGCGCATCACCTCGTGAAGCGCGCGGAGGCCGTGCTTGCTCGCTCCGTATGCCGCGTTCCCCGGGAAGGCCTGGTGATCGGCGATGGATCCGATGCTGATGATGTCACCACTGCCGCGGGCGCGCATCCTCGGTAGGATGGCGTGCACAAAACGAAACGGTGCGACGAGATTCACGTCGAGCGCAGCCGCGAGTGCAGCCGGCGACGTGTCGTCGAGCGGACGCGGCTGAAAGAGTCCGGCGTTATTGACGAGAATGTCGGGCGCATCGCCAATCGCATCGAGCGCGCGATCGATATCCGCGCCGTTGGCGACGTCACACGGGATCGCGCGGGCATCGAGCTCGCCGGCGACGCGACCGAGCGCGTCGGCATCACGAGCCAGCAGGGTGAGGCGGGCGCCGTTGGCGGCGAGCAGCTCGGCGACGGCGAGGCCGATGCCGCGCGAGCCGCCGGTGACCACCGCGGTGCGTCCCGCGAGCGACGCCGCGGTCACGGCCGACTGCCTAACGGCGCTCCCAGGTCAGCGGCCGTCATACTCCACGTAATTGTTGGGTGTCTCCCAGAGCACGAGTCGCGAGAGCTTGCCGGGAGCGATGTGCGGCTCAATGGCGCGCCACATCGCGACGACGATGTTCTCGGTGGTCGGAATGATCCCGCGCATGAAGTCGACCTCGAGATTCAAATTCCGATGGTCGACCTTGTCCACGACCTCGCGCTGGACGATCGCCTTGACCTTGGCGAGGTCGATGACGTAGCCGGTTCTGTCGTCGACGGGCCCAGTGACGAAGACGTCGAGCGTATAGTTGTGACCGTGCCAATTCGGGTTATTGCACTTCCCGAATAGGGCGCGATTCTCTTCGTCCGAGAGCGCGGGATTGTGTACGCGGTGCGCCGCATTGAATTGCATGCGCCGGACGACGGTGACGAGAGCCAAAGGCCGTGGTTGGTGACTGGTGGTTAGTAGTTGGTGACTGCGGAATAATACTGCGGGCCGAGTTGGAGCAACCAATCACCAGCGACCAATCGCCACTCACCAAAAAGCGTTCGAGCCCCGTGGTTTCCCACGGGGCTCGAGAGGTCGGAACGAAGAAGGGTTTTGCGAAGCCCAGTCGAATGTATGAGGTCCTCACCACACCTTCCGCCTTCCCCCGCACTGGGGGCATGACGTCAGCATAGATTATCGAACCCACCGAATGGACTTGTTGGCTCGAAAACGTGGTTCTCCGCCCCGAAAGTCTGTATTAGTTCGTCGCGCAATTTATAGCGCGTACCGAGGAATGCAATCAATGTCTTTCGTGCAACTCACCCACAAGATCTTCGAGCGCTTTGGCATCATTATCGCCATTGCACTGCTCGTCATCTGGGCGATCGGCACGCTGTTCGACGGACCAGGCGGCATTCACCTGCTCCTCACGATCGGCGTGTCGATGCTGATCTGGCGCATCGTCGTGCGCGGCGACCGTGCACACCCGACACCCAAGAAGTAATCGTAAGCTCAGCTATGCCAGGATGACGATCCAGAATATTCCCCATAACATCGTCGCGATCGTCACTGGCACGCCGACCTTCAGATAGTCGCCGAAGCCGATGCGCGCGCCGCGCGCCGCGGCACGCTCAGCGACGATGAGATTCGCCATCGAGCCGATCAGCGTGAGGTTGCCCGCGAACGTCGAGCTCATGGCCATCACGAGCCAGACGAAATTCGGATGCGTCGTCCTCGGCACAACGGGCAGCCAGAGAATGACCGCGGGTACGTTGGAGACGAGATTCGACAGCGCCAGCATCGCCGCCGTGACGATACCCGCATCGTGCAGCCGCGCGCCGGAGAGAGCCGCGCCGCTGGCCGACGTGAGCTCCTGCACCAGCGGTACGTCGCGGACGCCGCGCATCACCACGAACAGCGCGCCGAAGAAGAGCAGCAGCTCCCATTCGACGTTCGCGAACGCCTCGCTCGGATCGCGGCGCGCGACGGCGATGAGGAGTGCCGCGGCCGAAATGGCGATGAGCGGGAGAGAAAGCCCCGCGAGCCATCCAACGAGCGCGCCGCCGAACAGCACCAGCGCTTTCGTCACCAGCATGGCGTCGAATGGATGCTCGGCGAGCGCGGGCTCCTTAGTCGTTAGGCGACGAGGTGCGGCGGCGAGCGCGCGACGATGAACGATGGCGAGCACGCCGAAGACGATCACGAGGCCGCCGAGCGAGGGCAGGGCGAGCGTGCCGACGAAGCGGGCGAAGGGAATGCCGCTCGCGACCCCGATGAGCATGTTCTGCGGATTTCCGGTAGGGGTCATCGCGCTGCCGACGTTGGAGCCGAGCGCGATCGCGAGCAGATACGGCAGCGGCTCGAGACCGAGGGAGCGAACGACGGCGAGCACCAGCGGCGGTAGGACGAGGCAGATCGTGTCGTTCACGAAGAACGCCGAGAGGAGCCCGCTCACCGCAACGACGACAGCGAGCAGTGACGACGGCGCGTGGGCATGTCTCACGATGCGCGCCGCGATCCACTCGAAGAAGCCGCCGAGCTCGAGATATGCCGTGAGGATCAGCACTCCCAGCAGGAAGACGATCACGTTCATGTCGATCGCGGCGTACGCCTCGGCGAGCGTGAGACCACCGAGCGTCACCATGGCGACGGCGCCGAGAAGGGAGGCGGCGGGACGCGTCAGCCGCAGCCAGGGGATGCCCTGGGCCGCGATGAGCAAGTAGGTAACAAGCAGAATGAGGAGTCGAATCGTCGGCACGCCCGATCTCGAATGGTTCGCGCGCTCGCGTCCCGCATGGTCACCCAAATGTCGCCGGGCCATCCTGCGCTGGGCAGGCCCGTCGTGAGCACGCGCCGCTGTCGCGATGCGCGCGGCGTCTTATCTTGGTGTCACCATGCAAGGCGCTCCGGCCCCGACACCCACTCCGTTACCGAACGCGACGCCGCCGCTGGAGAGAGTGGTGACGCCGCCGTCGAGTAACGACATCGACTGGCAGTCATTGCTCATCGCCGGCTTCGGCGCGACCTGCGCCCTGTTGACGTGGCTCGTCGTCGGCGCGCTCACCGGGCTCGGAAAGGTGCCATCACTGCTCTTTCCGGGTGCGATGCTGGTGGCGCTCGTGGGCGCTGTCGTGGGGCTCACCCGGGCGGCGGTCATTCTCTGGGTCCTGACGGCGGCGGCACTGGTCGCGTTCTGCACGATCGCGATGACCTCGTTCGTCACCCGCGTGCTGCCAACCAGTGCGATGGTGCGGCGGGACAATTTGCCCGCGCAGCCGCTCGATGCGGTGGTAGTCCTCTCCGGCGGGATCACTCCCGATGGAATGCTGGTTCCCGAGGCGCTCGATCGGCTGCTCACCGGGCTTGCTCTGATGCGCGACAATGTCGCCCCCGTGCTGGTCGTCACGGAGCCGCGTCGGCCGGGCCAGGGCGTCACCGCCGCGGCGGATCAGGCGCGGGTGAGGGCCCTGGTCGCACGCTCCTTTCCGATGTTGATGGTCGACTCAGTGCACACGACCCGCGACGAAGCCGTGAATGCGTGGAGGCTGCTCGAAGCCAGGAATGCGAAGAATGTGGCGGTCGTGACGTCACCGCTGCACACACGACGTGCGTGCGCGACCTTCGAGCAGGTCGGATTCGTCGTGACGTGCGTGCCCGCGATCTCCCGCGTCTATTCGGTCACGGGCGCCGACAACGGCAGCGATCGTCTAACGCTCTTTCGCGAGTGGCTCTACGAACGCGCGGCGTGGTTCGAGTATCGCGCCCGGGGCTGGGTGGCAACGCCAGGGACTCGTTAGGGGGATCGGGGCGCCCCGGGATGCGCGTCATGATGACGCCGCCGGCGCCGTCGATGGATACGGTGTCGGAACCATCTCTTCATCCCAGGCCAGCTCACGGCGACCACGATCACAAGGATCGCAAGCGGGATCACGGCGCCCCCGACATCGATGATGTCGCGAAAGGTGTCGTTCCCCGGGGCGTCCGTCGTTTGCGGCAGCTGAGCGATCGCTACGCGCACCACGGCTCCAAGTGTGACTCGCCTCGAAGCTGCCTCTCGGAGGCACTGGCGTCAATGTCGGGAAACTTCGGGCTGGCGATGAGCACATCGTCATCGGCGTGGTGATCTGGCTCACAAGATGCGGAGCGACGTCGACAATTATTTTGAAAGCCCAAGGAGCTCCGTAATGCGCCGAATCTTCGCGCTTCCGCTCGCCATTGTGATGACCGCGTGTCTCCCGCCGCGGACGGTCGTGCCAGGGCCAGTCTCTTTCCATTCCTCGCGAACGGCCAAGGAGGCCGCCCAGGTTGCGGCCGTCGCCCTCATCAACGCCGGGTTTCGGGTCACGCAAGCTGACTCGATCGGACAGGCACTCACCGCCAGCCGCACGGCGACGCACAACGGCAATCAGGAGTACGTCACGTGCGACCTGCCGCAGGGCTCGGCGGCAGCGGCAAATCGCGAGACGACGCTGACCGTCGACTTCAGGGTCACCCCGAGCGCGAGCGGAAGTGACGCGCGAGTGGTGAGCAGGGTGCGCACGTCCTATCCCGGTTACGCAGGTACCGCGATGGAGACACCGCCGAACGAGACGGATTGTGTGAGCAATGGCACAATTGAGCAGCAACTCGCGGCCGCGCTGCGTTGAGAGGGCGAGCGTTGCCGTAAGCAAACACGACTCGTCTTGCCGATGAACCCGCTGTCGCGGATCTGATTTCGTCCGATAATTTTCGGAGAAGGAGGATCCCGCGAAAAACATGCGGGTAAATTGCTGACGGCGCGCCAGTCACGCGCTGCATATAGCTGTTCCCACCGTTCGCGAGCGCTGCGCATCCCACCGACAGCGCTGATCCCAATTCATTGCCTTCCACCGCGCGCATCGCGCGCACTGGGGTCATTTGATGCCAATCGTCGTACTCGCCGCACTGGCGGCTCTGGGTTTGTCGGCACGGGAAGTGGCGGTCTCGCATCGCCAGCACGACGTGATGACACAAGCGCAGGCGCGCTACATCGCGGTCCACGATCCCGCCTGTCAGGATTCACTCCGCACCGCGACCACCGACAGCGCACGCGCGACGATCGTCGACGCCTGCACACTGCGCGTGATCGAGAATGGAATGCGCTCGACCACCAAGCGAGTAGCGGACAGCAAGTGATGGACGCGTAGTCACAGCGACTACCAAACGTCAGCGGCCGGTGAGTGACTCTCACCGGCCGCTTCTTACTCTCCGCTCGAGCGCTCAGGCCTTCTGCACGACGAGCGCGGTGACCATGCCGAACATGCCGTGATCCGATTCCGCGTGCGGCAGGATGTGGCAGTGGAAGGCCCACGTGCCTGGGCGGTCGCACTCGACGATCACGTCCCACCGCTCGCCGGGAGCGACGTTGAGCGTGTCACACTTCCACGGCGCCGGCTGCGGCCAACCATCCTTGTCGATGACGGTCATGTGCATCCCGTGCAGGTGCATCGGGTGGATCATCATCCCCTCGTTCATGTAGCGGATGCGAATCTTCTCACCGACTTTCGCGATCAAGGGCTCCGTCGCCGGGAAGCTCTTGCCGTTGAAGGTGTAGCCGTGAACGCCGTCATTGAGAATGAAGAGGTAGTCGCGATCCACCCTTTCGATGCGGCGCGGCTTCTTCGGCTCGACGATGAACGCGCCGAGAAGCCCGAGACCGACCTGCTTCGTGGAGTTGTGATGCGAGTGGTACATGTGCGAGCCCGCGTTCGGTACCGTGAACTCGTAGGCGTGCGTCTCTCCCGGCTTGACCGGGGGCTGTGTGACGAAGGGCACCCCATCTACATCGTTAGGCGTCTCGAGGCCGTGGAAGTGGATCGCCGTCGATTCGCTGAGCTGGTTCCTGAGCACGATGCGAACGCGATCTCCTTCACGCACCCGAATCTGTGGGCCGGGCACCTGTCCGTTGTACGCCATCGCGGCAACGCGCTGCCCCGGCGCGGTCTCCCACTGGATCTCGCTCGCCGTGAGCTCGAACACCTTCACGCCATCATCGATGCGCGGAACGAGGAGCTGATTTCCCTTCCCCTCGGACTTCGCAGGAAATGCCTTCATGACGGCTTCGTGCATCTTGTCCATCGCGTCGGCCTTCTCGCGCGGAGACGGCGGCGCGGTGGGCGCGGCGTTAGGCATGCCATGTTCGAGCGTCGCGGCAACCGCGACGCTCGCGGCACCTTCGGCCTTCTTGCAGGCCGCGAGGGTGCCGGCGACCGCCGCCGCAACTGCGCTGTCGCGCAGGAAGCGGCGGCGGCTGGCTAGCTTGTCGAGCGGGAACTCCTCAGCAGCGGGTTTTTTATTGTCGAACATCGTCGTGTTCTCACGTAGAAAGTTGGTGTGTGAGAATGACGATTTTGCGCTTGAGATTCCGTCGGGAAAACGACGCGGATTCTTCTCGAAAATCACCGACGTTTTGTCGGAGAAAACCCGACGGCCAGGGTAGCCTATGCCGGCTGGCTCGGCGGAGTGCCACGCGCCGGTCGCGAGATGGCGAGCCCGAGGCTCACGACCGCGAGCAGCAGTGCGGCCCAAGCAACCCATCTCGAGGCACCGCCGCGCGCGTCCTGACTTCCGAGCGTTGTTACCGACGCCGGGCGCTTCGAGCCCTCCGCACCCGTCCACTCGACGCGCTCTCCATCCGCGTAGGTCTGGTAGGCGGGCCACACGAGGCGATCGCCCGACTTGGGGTTCGCCGCCATGAACGGAAGCTCCACGAAACGCTGCGGTGCGAGCGTCCCGGTCCACACCGCGCCTATGACGCGCTTCGCGGAGTCCGTGAGCACCTCGAGCTGCCAACCCGGCACATCCTCGAACGAGGTCACACGGAGCTCCGCCGGGAATCGGATCTCGACGCGCGTCGTCGCCGTCGTTTTCTCGTTAGGCACCCTGAGGACGTAGCGCTCGTAGCCACCCGGCGCCGATGTCCGCGGATAGACCACGGCGTGTCCGAACGCGAGAACAGGAATGCCGAGGATGAGCGCGAGCGAGGCGATGACGACCGCCAACCGGCGCAGCGGGTGTCGAATCGTTAGGGGCATGATGGTCTCATTCACTCGAGGAGGCTGCGACAGGTGACGATGCGGGACTGCGCGCGGGCGGCACATACGCGAGCAGCCCGCCGAGGAGGATGACGACGACCATGGTCGCGAGCTCGCGGCGAACGGTCATCACCATGCGAGACGGCGTCGCGTTCTCTCGGGCAAGCGCCGGCATGACGCGAAAACGATGGTACCCGCCGAAGGCCATCAGCGCGAGGAGGCCAAGCACCTTGGCAATCACGAGGGCACCATATGCGCTATGGACGAGATCCCATGGCGAGGTGAGAAACACGGCCGCCATCGCGATTCCGGATGCCGCAACGATGAGCGACGCCCAGAGCGCAACCCCGGAAACGCGGACCGCCTCGCGAGCAAACCGTTCGATCGCCAGTGCGCGGCAGGCGAGAAGCCAGAGCAGCCCGCCGATCCACGCCGATGCGGCGAGTAGATGCAGCGCTCGCGCCGGCATCGCCACGAGTGGTGTGATCGCGGCCGAATGGCCGGTTGCGCCACTCAGCGCGAGTGCGCCTGCCGCAAAGAGCAACGCGAGCCACGGCCGTCGCACGAGCCACACCGCCCAGAGCGCGAGGAAAGCCAGGCCGAGTCGCCAGAGCTCGATGCGGCCCACGGTGCTGCCGATCGCGCTCGCTATGGAGTCGGTGGTCAGGCGATGCTCCGGCGCGGCGTTTACGCACCAAGCCAAGGCGTGGAGTGCGAGCAGGAGCGGCGCCGCGACGGCGAGCGGGCGCACCAGCCGGTCACCAGCCGCGGACGGGGGCTCGGAAGCAGCGAACGCCATGAAGAAGAGGACGCCAGCCAGCGCCATCGTCACACCAATGGCAACACCGCGCAAGAGCGCGGGGAGGAGAGGCGCCGCGGCAACGGTCGGGCCCCAAGCGGTGTTGAGTGTACGCTCATCGTCCGTCACGTCCGGCGGCGGCGATCCGGCTCGTGCGCCGACCCAGAAGACGAAGCTGCCGCCGACCGGATGACCGTCGGCGGAGACGACGTGCCAGACGATGCGATACCCGCCAGGCGACAGCGGGTGCACCGCGCCGATCACGGCGTCGACGTCGCGTGGATCGCCGGCCACGTGGAGTCGATCGACGCGCCCGTCGCTCGCGACGACGTCGATGTGTGCGAGCGAGGGCTCGATCTCTTCACTGAACACCAGCCGCACACGGGTCGGGCTCGCCGCCAGGACACTCTCGGCGGCCGGCTCCGAGCTGACGAGCATGGCGTGGGCGTGCAGCACACCGCGCGCGGCATGCACGAATGCCGCGACGAGAACGGCAACCGCCAGCGCGCGATGCGAGCCGCGTCTCAAAACCCGAGCTTCGCGCTCACCACGAGCGTGCGCTGTGGGAAGGGGTGGAAGAGGAAGTACTTGCGATCGAGCAGATTGTCGATCCCGGCCGCCACCGACCAGCGTGCATTCACGCGATAGTTCGCACGCGCGTCCATGACGAACCATTCACCGAACCCCTGGTACGTGTTCGGATTCACGTCGGCGTTATCGAGCGTCGTGTAGAGCTTGCCGCTGTACCGACCGGCGAGCGAGAGCGAGAGCGGCGTCACCGGCTGATAGGTGCCGACGAAGGTGGCGCGCCAGCGTGGAATGTTCGGGAGGAACTTGCCGATCGCGCTCCCGGCCGGTGCCGTCGCGTTGGCGCGGCCCGACAGCGCGAGCGTGCGCGCATCGAGATACGTCGCGCTCGCGGACATGCTGAGGCCACGTACCAGCACGTCGCTCCCACCAACGCTCGCCTCGACACCGCGTGCACGCACGTGGTCGACGTTGGAGATGTACGAGTAGAGTGTCGTCGAATTCGGCACGAGGGGAAGAAATTGCGAGATGATCGCGTCGTGCACGTCGTCCTGAAAGAGTGCGACTTGCGCCGTGCCGCGCGAGAAATTGCGCGCGACCCGCAACTCGGCGGAGAGATCGTTGTCGGGCTTGAGAGTCGGATCGGGCGACGTGAACGTGGCGCCCGTCGACACCAGCTGATAGAGCTCGGCCGCGGTCGCGAAGCGGTACGCCTTCGCCGCGGATGCGGTGAGCCGCCAGTCCGGGTTGAGGTCCCAGGCGAGAATGCCCTTGGGCGAGAATCGTGAGGAGCGCACCGTTGGCTGGACCACCTGCGTATTGCCATTGGCATTGAAGCCGTCGTACGCGCGCCACCACTCGTAACGTCCGCCGAAGGTGAATTTCAGCGACGGAGTGATCATCCATGCATCCTGAGCCCAGAGCGCCTGCGTTCGCGTCTTGCCGTCGCCCTCTGTGATGACGTTCCCGACGTCTCCCGATCGCCAGTCCGGCGTATCGAAGGTCGGGTTTCGCAAGTGGTAATCGTCCTGGTGAACACCGAAGGTGAGCGTATGCGTTGCGGCATAGCCACCACGATGCCACGCCCCCTTGAGATCGACGCTCGACCAACCCGTGCCATCCAGCACAGCGACACGCCCGCTGTTTCCGAAGCTCGTATCGGTCGACGAGGCCGTGGTCGGAAAGCGCTGTTGATCCTTGTCGAACCGGTAGAGGGCGCCGATGACCTCGAAGTCCCAATCGCCCTTGGTGTCGCTCCGGAGCGAGAGGCTGTGCGCGAAGTGTCGCTGGGCAAGGTCGTAGAAGCCGGTGGCGAAGCCCGACTGGCCGCCGAACGTCGGCCGGCCGGAGGCGTCGAGGTACGTGTCCACGCGCGACTTGCCGTCGTTATTCCAGGCGCCAAAGGTGTACGCCGCACGCACTGCCGGAGTGATGTCGTACGCCAGCTTGACCTTGGCATTCGTCATTCCGGTGTGAAGCAGGCCGGTGGCGCCAAGTACGTTTGCCGGCGCGCCGAGCTTGTTCTGCTCCGCGAAACCGCCGGTGGTCCCATTGGGAAAGCTGCCGCTCGTGACATAGGTCAGCGGCTGGGCGTGACTATCCTGGTAGCTGCCGCTCGCCCAGAAAGAGAAGTTGCCAAAGCGGTTGCCTAACGTGGCGTTGGTCTGCGCCGTATTGAACGTTCTCGACGTACCATAGAGGGAGAAGCGCTGTACGGCCTGCGTCTGCTCGATGGAGCCTTGGAGAGAGTCCGGCTGGCGCGTCGTGATCTCCATGACGGCGCCCATGGAATTCCCGGCGTAGGCCGCGGAGTACGGACCATACATGACGTCGATGCGGGCGATCTCCTCCGTGGAGACGAGGCCCCAGCGCGGCCCACCGATGTTGTTGTTGTTGGCGATGAGCGCCGACAGCGGGACGCCGTCGGCGAAGACGAGGCTGCGCGCGCTCGAGCTCAACCCCCAGACGCGCGTCGCGATCGTCGATTGGGTATCGCCGTAGTTGCGCTTCCGGATGAAGAGGCTCGGCAGATACTTCACCGCATCTTCGGGATCCACGAGGTTGACCTGCTGCTGCGCCTGGCCGGCTGTGATCGTGGCGACCGCGGGCAACGTCAGACGCTGCATCGTCAGGACGCGAACCTCGTGCACGGGCGCGGCGGTGATCGTCATCGCCCCGAGGGTTACGGCGGTGTCGGCCTTCGGTGGCTGCTGCGCGGCGGCTGATGCGGATTGAATCAGGGCCCAGAGCACGCCCAATCCAGCGGCGCGCAGGGCGGATCGTATGTGGAGCATATTGGTAATCGGCCTCGATCGGCGCGAAGCACGCGCGCGATGGTCGCTGATGTGTGGGGGATCACCCGGCGGAGGCCGGGAGGACTCTTCTCTTGCTACGACGGTGACGCGCTCCCGAGCGAGGCCGTCGTTAGGCATCACGCCTAACCGCCTCAAGATGCGTTCGGGGCGTTACGCGATGCTGGTCGCCGGAGGGCCGTTCGCGTACGGATGCGAATAGCGAACGGCGCTGCGGCCCAACGGGGCGTCTGCGAAGCGGGGCCGCGGTGGTTGCGCCGCGACGCGCACCGCCGGCAACTCGGCCGGCACACCGAGGCCGAGTGCGACGACGGGGGTGCAGCAGCAAGCGCCGAGGCAGGTACACGCGTCGTGGCTCGGGTGCGACGGAGCCTGATGGTGCACGGACCCTGGCGCCGTGCTCGCCGCCATAGCGTGGCCGGCGTGCTCGCCATGCGCCGGGCACGTCGGCAGCGCCGCCGGAACGGCGAGTACAACGCCGAACCAGAGTGCCCAGAGGCAGGTGGTCAGTCGGAGCAAGATGGAGCGGCGCACGGAGATAGAATACATCGGGTGGTGCCGAAGCGCATCCCAACCGCGCTCGGCAACTTGTCGTACCTGGGACGAATCCGCCTCTTCATGGTCGGGTTCGCGACTTGGTTGGCTATTACCACAACACCCTGACAGTAGGTCGGTGGTGTCGGTATCTGCTCGGGAGCAATATGCCCTCATGATCGAGCGTCTCGAGTCGGCCATTGCTGACGTTAGATACGCGGTCCGGACGCTGATTCGGACGCCAGGCTACACCGTCGTCGCGATTCTCACGTTGGCGATTGGGCTCGCGACCACCACGGCGATGTTCAGCGTCGTCGATACCGCGGTGTTACGCGCGCTTCCGTACGCGGATCCCGAGCGGCTGCTGACTGTGTACGAGCGAAGCGAGGACGGGGGGCTGCGCGTGCCCTCGTACCCGACGTTTCAGGACTGGCAAGCTCAGAGTGTCACGGTCGGGAGCGCGATCCAGGGCATGGCCTTCATACGGGGCGACGGTGTGGTGCTGCCGATGCCTAACGGGCCAGAACGAGGGATCGCGGCGTATGTCACACCCGGCTTTTTCGCGCTGCTTGGCACGCGGCCGGTACTAGGGCGGACCTTTGCGCGGGACGAGGAACGGCCAGGCGCGCCGCATGTCGGCATTCTCTCGTACGATTATTTCGTCAAGCAGTTCGGCGCGGACCCGAACACCATTGGCCGAGTCGTCGCCATCGATAGCGTGCCGACGACGATCATCGGCGTCATGCCGCGCGCGTTCGCATATCCGAATTTCGCCGATCCTGGCAATTTCCTGCCGCCGGCGGTGTGGCAACCGATCGCGGTCTTCGAGGCGTCGCACGCGGCGCTGAAGTTGCGCGGTCTGCACGTTGACAGCCGCGCGCTGCTTCGCCTGCGGAGCGGAGTCGATTCGGCACAAGCCGCGACGGTGATGAAGACAATCGCCCTTCGGCTCGCAACCCAGTATCCGGTCGAACAAGCCCACTGGACTTCGATAGCACTCCAGCCGATGACGAGTGAGCTCTTCGGCACTCTTCGTCAGACCATCGTCCTCATCTCGAGCGCGATCGCACTCGTGCTCCTCCTCGCCTGCGCCAATGTGGCGAATCTCTCGCTCGTGCGGGCCAGCGCGCGGGCACGGGAGCTCGCGGTTCGATCGGCCTTGGGCGGGGGACGGTGGCGTCTGGCCCGTCAGCTTCTCACCGAGGCGCTCGTGCTCTCGCTGTGTGCCGTTGGTGTCGGTCTTGTCATGGCGTTCTCTCTCGTGGGCTATATCCGGCGCAGCGCCGGCGCGCAGCTGCCCTTTTCCGAGGCACTCGCGGTCGACGCGCGCGCAGCTCTCTTCGCGTTGACCGCGTCACTGGCGACGGCGCTTCTCGTCGGCCTGCTGCCTGCCATCCAAGCGGGGAGCGCGCGCGTCATGGAGCGGCTCCGATCCGGGATCGCGGGGGCCACTGGTGGCACGCGAGAGCGGCAAGTGCGGAACGTCCTGGTGGCCGTCCAATTCGCGCTCGCGCTCACTCTGCTCGTCGGGGCGGGGCTGCTGATTCAAAGCTTTCGCCGTATGGCGGCGGTTCCCCTTGGCTACGACGCACGCGATACCATCGACTTTGCCATCTCGCCACCACGGCATCGCTATGAGAAGCCAACCGAGGCTGCCGCACTTTATGGGCGCATCCTCGCCGCCGTGAGCGCGGTACCAGGCGTGACGGGCGCCGCGGCCAAGGGCGGGGCACTCCTCGCCGTCAAGGTCGAGACCGACGCCACCTCTGGCGGGCGCGCCGTGGAATCGGCGGTCTACCACCCGGTGTCCGCAGACTACCGACGCACCCTCCGAATCCCAATGGTGGCCGGTCGCTGGTTCAGCGACGACGACATGCGATCGCCTAACGCTTTCGTCGTCAGCGCGAGGCTGGCGAAGAAGCTCTGGCCAGGGGCGACCGCGTTAGGCAAGAGTGTTACCGTGCGACGTGCGTCACAGGCGCGCGCCGATTTCGGCCAACCAATCACCCTGAGCGTGATCGGTGTGCTCGCCGACGTACGAGAGAACGGCCCAGACGACGACCTCGCGGCGGAGATCTACCTGCCGTACACGCTGGAGGTGTGGCCGTGGATGCAATTCGTGGTGCGCGCGGACAATCCGGCGCGCGCGTTGGCCGCGATCGATCGAGCGATCCGTGACGTGGAGCCAGCGCTCAACTTCTTCGGGAAGCCCAGCATCGTGACGACGGGCGCCGACGCAATCGATGCACAGCGTCGCTTCGTGACGTTCGTCCTCGCCGGCTTCGCTGGATGCGCTTTACTACTGGCCACGATTGGACTCTACGGTATGGTGAGCTTCTCCGTCGTCCAACGCACTAGGGAGCTCGGCGTGCGGATCGCGCTCGGCGCGTCGCCGCGGAGCATCATCTTGCTTGTAATGCGGAGTGGACTTGCGGTGGTGCTCCTCGGCGGTATCGTCGGTCTCGGCGGCGCGTTCGCCGGGACGCGGATCATTCGATCGATGCTCTTCCAGACGGCAGCAACGGACGTCACGACGCTCGTCGTCGTCTCCGTCCTTCTCGTCGCTGCGGCAACGCTGGCTAGCTACTGGTCGGCGCGCCGGGCGGCGAGGATGAATCCGATGATCGCCATCAAGGGTGAGTGACCGTCAGATCTCCCAGTTCGATAGTACTAACGCATTTTTCGGCCGTTCCTCGTCGTGCCCGGTGAGCGCCATCCTCAGATCGGTCCACCGCACACGCGCGTTCATCTTCACGAGCCGCCGGTACGTCGACTGATACTCGCCCTGCACGCGCAGCGCGACGCGACGCGTGCCGCTCCGCCGCGCGAAGTCACAGAGGGAGCGGGCCATCTCCGGGAACTGCTCCTCGTGCCGCAACACCATCTTGAGAACGCGCAGCTCCTCGCGCGCGCGACCCTCGACGAGCGGCACCGTATGCGCCAGCGCGAAGCCGTCGAGCGTCCCGTTCGATCCACGCAGAATTACGGTGTCGCCTAACGACAGCTCGTCGGTGAGCTGGATCTCCCGGGTGTAGTCGTAGCCCGGCGCCAGCGCCTCGAGCAGCGCCTTGCACTCGCCGAGCGTGGTCTCCTTCTCGAGCGTCGTTCGGCGGGCAAGGAGTGACGCCGGCTTCTCGCCAAGCGCGGCATCGAGGGTCATCGTCAGCGTCAGGCGCCCGGGAACGAAACCGAGACGCGAGTAGAAGCCGATGTTGTCCATCGTGCGCGGCATTGTCTCGAGACCGATGACGGACGCGCCGCTCTGCTTCAGCCAGTCCACGCCGCGGGAAACGATATCCTTGCCGAGCCCAGTGCCCTGGTACTCGGTGCGGACGGCAAGTGGGCCCATCCAGCCTTCGGTGCCGGACCGGTGGACCATGTTGAACGCGGCGACGTGGCCGCGGTCGTCGCGCCAGAGCATCGCCCCGGCGTCGGCATCTTCGATGGCGTATCGCCAGACCGCCGGATTCAAAAAGGGCACGCGCACGCCCACCATGCCGTCGCGGCGATAGCGCTCGGTGAACGCGTCGCTGAAGACCTGATTGAGGTCGGAGATGTCCTCGAGGCGGGCACGGAAAGGGCCGTCGACCGAGTGCGTGGGCCGCCAGGTGCGGGTCGCGACCATCAGTCGGCGGCTCCCATGGTGAGCTCGGGCGCGTCGTCGAGTGCCGCCGCGCCTAACGCGGGCTCCTGTTCGACGCGTGATGCGCCGGTCTCTTCGTCGTAGCGCACAGTGATCACGCGGTCGAGTCCCTCACGGACCGATTCGATGTGGGTAATGAGGATTACCTGCTCGAAGCGATCCTGCAACCGTCTCAGGAGCTCGACGACGTTGTGCCGGCGCGATTCGTCCAGGGAGCCGAAGATCTCGTCGAGGATGAGGAGCGAGAAGCTCTGGCCGGCCCGCTCGGCGATCATCTGGGAGATCGCGAGGCGGAGCACCAGATTGGCGAGGTCCTCCTCACCGCCGGAGATGACCGGCTTCGGCACACCCTCCTCGAGCACGATGATGTTGTACTGGTCGTCGAGCTCGAGCTCCGAGTAGCGCGCATCGGTGAGCTCCGTGAGGAAGGAGCTGGCGAGCTCCGAGATCTCGGGACGGAGCTGCACGTTGAGATCGGTGCGCATGTCGGAGTAGGCGCGATCGAGCTCGTCGTGCATACGCTTGTCGCGATTGAGCTCGTCGAGCTGGGTCTGCGACCGCGCGAGGTCGCGCTGGGCCTGAAGCGCCATGTCGAGGGCGCCCTGACCAGCGGCCGCCTCGGCGTCAGCGGCCACGGACGCCAGCTCGGCCGCGCGCAGCTCCGTGGCGGCGCGCTCATAGTCGGCACGCAGCGTGTCCCACGACTGCTCGGAGAACTGGATGGCCGCGCGCTGGCGGCCCAGCTCGACCGTGCGGCGACTCGTTAGGTCCACGGCCTGCGTGACGCGCTCGCGCTCGCGGCGGAGCTGGCCCTCGCGCTCGACCTGGGCGCCAAGCCGCGCCGCGCGCGCATCGAGCGGCTGCAGGCGCTCGAGGTCGCGTCGCAATTGCTCGTGGAGGTCGGCCCGATAGCCGATAGGAATCGCGGCGAGGTCGCCACGCAGCCCCTTTTCGCGTTCCTCCTTCTGCACGATCTCGCGGCCGATCTGCGCCAGCTCCTGGACGGCGCTCTGCACGCGCGCCAGTCGGCGCTCCAACTTGCTCACCCCGTCGAGCGCGAGGCGGCGCTGCTCGCCCAACGCTTTCACGGCTGGCGGCATCTCCACCAACTGATCGAGCCGCTTCCGGTAGTAGCTGCCGTCGACGAGCGCGGTGTTGAGCTGGTCATCGATGAGATCGAGCACCGAACGGTAGTGGTCGCCTAACGGGCGGGCGCAGGTGGGACAGATGCCATTCTCGCCGGCCGCGACGAGGCGCTCGCGTTGGTCCTTGAGCTCCGCGTGCTGCCGGCGCAGCGCCTCGAGCTTGGTCTCGGCTTCCTGGCGATCACGCACCCAGTCGGTGCGCCTGGCCTCGAGCTCCTCATCGGTGCGCTGGAGCTCGCGACGCTTGTCGGTGAGCTCGGTGGTGACCTGCTCTTCCAGGCCGGGCGCCGCCTCGATCTTCGCGCGTCGCTCGCGAAGACGTGCCAGGTCTTCCGCGAGCGCCCGCGTGCTCTCGAGCAGCGTGCGGCGACGGCCCTCCTCGGCGTAGAGGCGGTCCATCTCGTGGAGCGCGGCGACGACCTCGCCTAACGGGGCGACCTCGCGGCGAATGCGCTCGAGCTCCACCTTCGCCGCCTCGACGTCCGCGAGCTCGCGGTCGATGCGCTCGCTGTCCCGCGCGAGCCCCACCGACTCGCTCTCGGCGACGCGGAGCTCGGCGAGCACTGCCTGAAGACGTTCGCGCTCGCGCTGCAGCAGCTCCCAGCGTGGAGTGACGTAATCGAGGAGCTCGCGGGCACGGGTTCGACGATCGGTAGCCTCGCGTGCGCGGAGCTCGGCCAGCTCCACGCGGCCTCTGGCGTCGGCGAGCATCCGCGCGACGCTCTCCGGGTCCGGCATTCCAGCGCGGAGGCCGGCCGCCTCGGCGAGAATGATCCGGCGCCGCTCGCGCACGAGCGCCTGCGCCGTGCGAAGCTTCTCGTACCCCAACACTCGCGAGAGGAACTGCGCGCGCTCGGACGGCCCCATCGCCGCCATCACGCTCAGCTCTTTCTGGCCCGTGAAGTAGGTATTGAAGAACTCGTCGAGCGACATCCCGAGCCGGCGCCGCAGCAGTTCGGTGACGCCGGTAATCGTGTTCGCGATCGGCGCGCTTGCGCCATCGAGAAAGAGCTCGGCGTTCGTTAGGCCACGCGACACGAGATAGCGATGGCCGCCGAGCTCGAAGTCCAGCTCGACGCGGACCTGCGACCGCGCGCCAGCACGATTGAACCGAATCGAGTCGCGGGTGCCGCGCGCCGCCGGTGTGCCGTACAGCGCCCAGGCAATTCCCTCGAGAATCGTGGACTTGCCGGCGCCGTTCGGGCCGATGATGCCCGTGAGGCCGGAATCGAAGACGATCCGCGTGTCCGCGTGCTGCCGGAAGTTGCAGAGCCGGAGCGAGTTCAGATGCACGATCTCACCCGCTCGTATCCGACGTCGGCTCCGCGCCGATCGCGGCCGCGCCGACGGTGCTCTCCGCTTCGGCCAGATAGCGGAGGCCTAACGCGACGAGCTCCTTCCGATCGATGTCGTTCTCGAGCACGCGGCTCATCAGCTTCTCACGGACAACGTCGGCGAGGGACGGCCGCCGGCCCGGCGCGCCGTGGCCGGAGAGACGAACCACTTCGGGACGACGCGTGTCGAGATGGAAGTGCAGCGCGCGCCGCTTGAGCTCGCGGAGCGCCTTGTGATCGAGATCGCGCGCGATGTGTCGCGGAAGATCGCGCACGATGAGCCGGACGATCTTGTCGTCTATTCCACCACGGCAGCCGTTGACGGCCGTGAGGATGCGCTCGTCCACTTCGCCGACTGTGAGCCCGCGGGCCGAGATCGGCGGGAGGTCGATGAGCGGCCGGGACTGGGGCAGCGGGTGAAAGGTGTGCGCACCGCTCTCGAGATTCTGCTCGATGATTCCCTTCCCCGGTACGCCGGCGACGCGCTCCTCGTACAGCTCCCCCCATGTGTTCGCGCTCGTGTAGTCGAGGGAGCCCGAGTAGTACGCGTTAGGCTCGATCTGCCGGTATACGTGGTAGTGGCCGAGCGCGACGTAATCCCAGGCGGCGGCGCCGAGCTCGGAGAGCGGAATTTCCAGCGCCGCTCGATCCGCCGACGCGACGTGCGCCGGCAGCATGCCCTGCACCTCTCCGTGCAGCAGCAGGACGTTGTAGCGCGCCTGCGCATCCGGAGTGAATGCCGGCCGCTTGCCGAGCACGTCGGGCACGGCGAGCACGGAGACGCCGAGTTCAGCAAAATGGAAACGCTCGGGCTCCGCGTACGCGACGTGAATGCCGATCTCGCGGAAGAGGCGCAGGATGCTGCCCGTCTCGGCGGCGCGAGGCGTATCGTGATTGCCGGCGACGATGACGACCGGTGCTTCGGGGAGACCCGCGCGCAATCGGCTGAACTGCAGGAAGGCGTGCACGATTGCCGGATTCGTCGGGCGGACGTTGTGGAAGACGTCGCCGCCGATGAGCACGAGATCGGGACGCATCTCGATCGTGCGATCGATTGCCGTCTGGAACGACCGTGCAACGTCCGCCTCCCGCTGGTTGATGCCGCCGGGAGTGAGCCGCTGATACTGCCGAAATCCCAGGTGGGGGTCCGAGAGATGGACGAGACGCATGCAGCAGGATACGGAGAGGGAAACGAGGAGCTTCTCGTCCCGGCCCCAATATACCCCGAAGCTCCCTCGCTGCGCTCGTGAAAAGTCGATTCCGCGCCGCTACGGTCGCTTCTCGACCGTCTTCATTTTCTGGGTGACGCGCGTCTCGAATCGCATCACAGTGTCGTCGCTCCCCGGCACCCGAACCGTGGAGTGCACCACGATCGTGAACTGCGACTCCGTGAGCCAGCCGCGAGTGCGATCGACGAGCATCGTACCCGAGACACTCCCATGCTCGAGGACGGGACCAACCGCCTGCGACTGGGTGCCGTCGGGATCAGGATTCATCTCGCCGCGCATCGAGATGTAGGCGATCGTGCCGCGCCGGGAGAGCGAGTCGAGGCGGAACTTGGTGTGCAGCCAGGCATTCGCGCTTCCGCCGCCGGGGGCGACCCGGCCGCCTCCCGGCAGGGGCATGTCGCGGCTCCAGCTGTACCCCACCTCGACCGGACCACGCGGGAATGCCGCCGGCATCATCGACACCGCTTCGGCGACGTCGCGCGACGCGCCCGCGGTGCTGTCGAGAGAGACGGTCCCGTCGGGGGCGATGCGGAGGGTCATCGCGCGCCCCTCGAGTGCCTCACGAGCCACCTGCTCGAGGTTCTGTCCCCGCTCGTCGTTCGTCGTTAGGCGGACGGAATCGGTGACGGCCCGCACATACGTCGCCATCGGCGCGCTCCGTTCCACGATCGCGCGCGAGAAGACGCGCATGGTCGTCGTGACGGTGGTGACGGAGGCGGACGTGCCGCGGCCGCGCGTACCCGTGAGCTCCGTCTGCTGATCGAGCCGGAGGTGGAGCGTGTCGCCAACGTGCGGCTTGATCTGGAGCAGCACGCTCTGCGCCCGGGTCGACTCGACCCTCGTCAGGCACATGGCGACGCCGAGCAGGAGCGAGGCGTGGCGGTACCGGACAGCGGACATGCGGCGACTACAGACCGTACGGATCGTCCGCGGGCGCCGTACGGATCGGCGTCACCATCGGACGGCTCACCGGCTTGGACGGCACGATTGGCGCGAGCTGCGACTTGAAGAAGCGCTTCACATCCGCCGGCCGCTCGAGCAACGTGGCGTTCTTCGCTCGGAGCACGGCCTCGCGCTCGTACATGTCGGTGATGTCCTTCACCCAGTTGAGCGTGATGCTGGAATCGAGGGGACGCAACGCCCGCAGCACGGCCGCCTCCAGACTCACATCCTGCTGCTGCGGGTAGCGCTCCGCGCCATCCCGGCCGCGCAGGATGGCGGGTCGTGGAAATCGAACGAAGATCGGTTGTGTGAAGTGCGGGTGCCGCACCATGAGCTGTCCCTTCTCCAACGTTGCGAGCTTGGTCTTCACCGCCGGGCTGAGCACGGCGTAGCCTGGTGTCGCCAGCTCGTCGGCGTCCATGCGGCCATACAGCGCCGTTCCCGAATTACCGACGACGCGCCGGTGGACCTGCGACCGGAATTGCTGCGCGCTGAACAGCACGAGGCCGAGATAGCGCCCTCGCTCGGCGAGGTCGAGCAGCATCTTCCGAACGTAGGTGTCCTGGCCGTCGCCAGGCGCGTACTTGTTGAGCTCGTCGACGAAGACGATGACGTGCTTCACCCCGAGCTCTCGCTTCTCCAGCTGCTCGCGCAGCTTCGTGACGACGCGCGCGAAGACCAGATCCTGCGCGTCTTCTTCGAGGGAGGCGACGTCGATGACATACACCGTGCGATCCTGAAAGCTCCCGAACGGGAGATCGCCAACATTGCCGTCATCGGTGACCAGCCCCGCGCAGCGCGTGGAAATGTTCGAGAGCCGATTGCGCACCTTGCGAATCGTCGCGATGTGATGCGTCCGCCAGCTCTCGTTGCCGCGCTGCTCCATGGCGACGAGAAGATCGCGGAACCACTGCTCGAGGTCCGCGAAGGAGCGCACACGATAGCGCTTCCCGGGCAGCATCTGGTCGTCGTGAAAATCGCGATCGACGATGCGTTCTCTTATGAAGTCGATCAACGCGTCTGCCTTGGCGTCGACGTCATCCTTGTTGAGCAGCACTTCGGCGTACTGCAGCACCTCGCGCAGCCCCCAGGTGAGCGGGGTCACGTTATGCAGCAGCGCCTCGTTGGAGCGGAGCGTGTTGAGCGAGATGCCGTCAGACTTGTACGGGGCGTAGTACTGGACGTTCTCGAATGGCCCGGCGGGGACGCCGCACTTCTCGTAGAGCGCGCGGTCGCGATCGTCGATCGTGCCCTCCTCGTCGAGGAAGCACAGGTCCGGCCCTTTGACGTTGAAGCAGACGGCCGCGATGGATCCCTTCTGCGCCGGGAAGTGGGTGAAGATCGACGAGAGGATCCACTCGATCGCGCTGGTCTTCGTCGCGAGACCGGAAACTCCGGTGATGTTCAGGTGGGCCGCCTCGGGACCCATGAGAAAATCCGCATCGAGATAGATCGGGGCGTCGGTGCCGCCCGCGTGATAGACACCGATGGGGATACCGGTTCGCGCGCCCTCGGCGAGGTACCCGTCCATGCGGAGGGCGATCGCGACGTCGCTGTCGTCGGCGAGATAGACCTCGCCTAACGGGACAGGCTGCAGCGGCTCGTCGGGAATCTGCCGGAGCACGGCCGCGGTGTAGAGCCGGATCTCCGCGCGTTCAGTAGACGCTAACGAGGCGGCCGCGGGACTGCCGTCGTGGCCGAGGACGTCGTGGAGCGGCGACTGAAGATCGGAGTAGCTGAACCCCTCGACGACAACGCCGTACACCCTCGTGATCTGGCCGTTGATGGTGTACTTGCCCTCGACGCGCACGATCGTGCCGACGCCGACTGGTGAGTCGAGCCCGGTCCAGAAGTGAAATTCGTGGGGCGTATTCGGCCGGCGCTCTGTAGCGACGACCCGTCCGAGCAACGAAGGCTGCGTCATGTCACCGCGCGGAGGAATTCTTCACAGTCTCGAATGCCGTAGACCATCTTGTCCCAGCGGGAATCCGGCATCGCGAGGGGCGCGGCTTCGGCCAGAATCCAGCGGGACACACTGTCTGCCTTCTCCCCGATCGCTCCGACGTCGATGCGCGGGGGGCTCGCGATCTCGACGCGCACGAGCCCCCACATGGGATCGTGTCCGACCGGATCGCGCAGGCGAAGATACCAGCTCGCCACCGGCATGCGCTTCGGCGACGTCACTTTGAACACGCTCGACCGCTCGGCGCGCCGCAACGCGAAGATCGTTTGTAGCGCCGCGCCTTCCGCGTACAGCGTGCGATGACTCTTCACGACACCCACGGTACACTCGGCGGCCGCGACGCGATCGCTGCCGCTGATGCTGCCGTCGATGAACAGCGGCTCGTGCTCGAGATGACACCAGCACTCGGCGAGCTCGCGCTCGGCGGCTTCGCGATCGTCCTGGATGCGATGGACGGCGTCGTCGCGGAGCACGAAGGGATGCGTCGTCGCGCCCGCGGAGGTCATCGTGTCGACGAGTGGCACGCCCAGTGATTCCAGCGCGCGACGATGCGCGGGAAGGAGCGCGGCGAGCGCGCCGTACAGCTTTCGCTGCACGACAGGGCGGTGCCACGTCGTTAGGCGACGGTTGCGGCGGACGCGGACGGCGGCCGCGACGGTGCCGAGCACAATCGGTACGCCGTCGACGTAGGCAAGGACGCGGCTCGTCTGAGTGCCGTCGAGAAAGGCGGCGAACGCGACGATCGGATCGCCGAAGACGCGTCGCGCGCGCATGGGCCCTGCCTCGATGACGTCAGCCCCAACGAGCCGGGGCGGCCGTGTGTCCGGTGTGAGGTGCTCGAGCGCCTGCTCTCCGTCCGTAACGAGGGCGGCGTCTGGAGCCAGCGCACGCAGCTGTCGCTGCAGGGCAAGGAGCCCCTGATCCATTGCGGCGCGCAAGACGACGGTCATCGCTCTGCACACTAAGGGTGCGCAGCAAGCGAGTAAAGGCAGTAAGGGCAGCTATCAGTTATCAGTCCATAGTTATCAGGAGTTCGGGAACGAAGCGTTGATTGGATGAACGCTTCGTTCCGTATTCCCTGATAACTATGGACTGATAACTATGGACTGCTGTTATGGACTGATAGCTATGGACTGTTCTTAACTACTCCGATCGCGACGCCATCGTGCGTCGGTACCAGGATCGAAAGGATGCGCGGATCGGTTGCCATCCGGCGGTTGAATTCGCGCACGGCTCTCGTCTTCTCGTCGTGCTCCGCCTCGTCGTACACCTTGCCACCCCAGAGCGTGTTGTCGGCGATGAGGAGACCGCCCGGGCGCAGAAGGCGCAGCGCCCACTCGAAGTACGTGGGCATCGGCTCCTTGTCCGCATCGATGAAAACGGCGTCGAACTTCTCACCGTCGAGGCTCGGCAGCACGTCGAGGGCGCGACCGACACGGATCTCCACTCGCTCCGTTAGCCCCGCGCGATCGATGTACCGGCGGGCGAACTCGGCATGTTTGGGCTCGATCTCGAGCGAGAGCAGCTCGCCGTCTTCCGGGAGGGCGCGCGCCATCCAGATCGCCGAATAGCCGCCGAGGGTACCGACCTCGAGCACCCGGCGCGCGCGAATCGACGTCAGGAGAACCTGGAGTAGTCGTCCCTCATCGGCGGAGACAGCGATCGGTGGCAAGCCCGTGCGATCCGCTTCCTCACGCAGGGACGCGAGAAGCTCGTCTTCTGGAGCGAAGAGCCCCGAGATGTAGTCGCCCGTCTTATCGGACAAGCTCTATCTCCGTCATGTCACGATCACTCGACGCCGATGTCCCACGCCTGCTGCAGATCGTTCTTCGAATACGCGCGAAAGGCCGTGAGCGTCTGTGTTCGTTGGATTCCCGGTACCGTTGGAAAGATCTCGGTGATGACGTGCGCGATGTCATCGTATTGGGGCACGCGGACGATCGCGACGAGATCCCAGTCGCCCGACACCGAGTACACCTCCGTCACTCCTTCGACGCCGGCAAGCATGTGAGCCGCCTTGGGAATCATCGGCGGCTCGACGCGAATCAGGACGATTGTGGTGATCACGCCGGCGCTCAGAGCTCGTCGAGCCGTGCCATGCCGTCCGGAAACGGAGGAACATTCAGCAGCCAGAGGCCCGCGATCTGGCTCTTCTGATCGACGTCGAGGAGCAGGTCGCGGCCGACTCGTACCGTGCGCGCCTGACGAGTCTTGCCGAGCCTGAAGTGAATGACACGCTCGGAGCTATCGGCTTCGGCGATGAGTGGCGTGTCCACCTCCATCGCGGCGATGTTCGGCTGCGAGCGGCGCGATGGCAGGAGCACGCGCGCGTCCTCGATCTGCATCGGCGGTGCGAGTGTCGCCAGCTTTCGCACGTCGGGCCACACCGCCACCTCGACGCCGTTGATATGCCCCTCGGCCACGTCGAGGATGATCCACGAGCCGTCCTTGCCTTCCACCTCCACGGAGCCTGACATCCCGTCGCTGCCGCCGCGTGTCTTCAGCTGCGCCGAGAGAATGTCGGTGTCCGCATCCCATTTGTACTCCACCTCGGGAGGCGCGCCGTTCGCTGGCTCGACTTGAACAGCAATGTTCACGGTGTCTCCTTGTCGGTCGAGAATCTGGTGGTGTATCCCGCGAAGCCACAGTCCAAACAGAACAAGCCGTGGCTTTTTTCGAGTCTCTGACGTTGCGCGCCGCGCCAGCGCGTGAGTCGTGCACGATATTCCGGGTCGGCGCGGCGCAGCTAAGATACAGCCGCCATGCTCCGTCGCTAGAAGTCGCGACACTCTCTCACCCTGTTTTCTCGGGGACACGCAATGGATCGCCGCTCATTCGTCTCGTCCGTCTCGGCGCTTGGTGTCGGCGCCGCGCTCCCCAACGTGGACCGGGTAGTCCGCCGCGTACCAGCTGATCTCGGCGCGGCGAAGGTCCCGACGATGCCGCGGACGAACATCGTGGTGAAGTCCAGTTACGAGCCCATTCCTCCCTTCGATGCGAGCGTCTTTGCGCGGCGGCTGGAGCGGGCGCGGCAGCTGACGCGCGACGCGGGCGGCTCCGTGCTGCTGGCGACGAGCGGAGCGACGAACTTCTCCTATCTCGTCGGCAGCAACTATGGACGAAGCGAGCGGCTGATCGCACTCGTGCTGCCGGTCGAGGGCGCACCCGTGCTGATCGCGCCTTCGTTCGAGGTGGAGCGCGTGCGGCGCGGCTCGCGCATCGACGCCCCCGTGCGCGGGTGGGAGGAGCAGGCCGATCCGTTCGGACTCGTTCGCGACGCGATTCGGGAATCTGCTGCCGCGACGCAATCGATCGTCATCGAGCCGAAGACGGAGTACTGGACCTCGATGGCGATCGCGCGGGCGCTGCCTAACGCCAAGCTCGTCGACGGCAGCGGCGTGTTCGAGGAGCTCCGACTGGTGAAGTCACCGGAAGAGATTCTCCGGATGAAGCGGGCGATCGAGATCACGGAGGACGCCATCGCGTCGACCTTCGACCGCCTCGCGCCGGGAATGCGCGATCGCGACGTCGCGAAGATCGTCGCCGAGGAGCATGCGAAACGTGGGATCGAAGGGGGTGGTCTCGTGCAGTTCGCGGCGCAGTCGGCGCTGCCCCACGGCGGAACGATGGGCACCAGGCTCGCTCCACAGATGATCGTGCTCATCGATGCCGGCGGAGAGTTTCAAGGATACACATCAGACATCACCCGAACGCGGTGGTTCGGCGACGCGCCGCCGGCGCGATTTCGCGAGGTGTATAACCTCGTGCACGAGGCACAGGACGCGGCGATGGCGAAGGTGCGGCCCGGCGTGCCCGCCCAGGAGATCGATCGCGCGGCGCGCGCGGTGATCACCAAGGGCGGCTATGGACAATACTTCACCCATCGGCTCGGCCACGGCATGGGTATGGACGGCCACGAGCCGACGTGGATGGTCGAAGGCAACACGAAGCAGCTCGAGCCGGGCTACGTCTTCTCGGTTGAGCCGGGGATCTACATGCCCGGCATGTGGGGCGTTCGCATCGAGGACGACTACATGTGCACGCCGAACGGCGGGGAGCTGCTGTCCCGTCGCGCGCCCACAGTCTGAATTGTTGAGTAAACGGTCAACGACCGAGCTGCGCCACGATGCGTCGGACGCCCTCGAGCACATCGTCCATCGGCGCGGCGTACGAGACCCTGATCCACTCCGGCGTGCGAAAGGCCGTCCCCGGAACGACGGCGACGTCTCGCGTGTCGAGGAGCTCGCGCGCGAATGCGGCCCCTGGTTCGGCGGCGTCTCCGCGTTGCGGCACGCGAATGAAAAGGTAGAACGCGCCGCGCGGCTCGATGAAGTCGACGCACGCCGCGCGGAGCAGCGCCGCCGCGGCGTCTCGCCGCCGCCGGAACTCAGCGACCATCTCCGCGATCGCCGTCTCCGACTGCTCGCGTGACGAGAGCGCGCAGAGCGCTGCGTGCTGCGACAGCGTGCTGGCATTCGACGTCGTGTGCGATTGCAGAGCGCAGATCGCGCGCGCGACGACGGCTGGCGCGATCGACCAGCCGATCCGCCACCCCGTCATTGCATACGCCTTCGCGACGCCGTCCACGATGACGACGCGGTCGCGCAGCGACGCCTCACCAGCGACGGCATGCAGCAGCGACGGAGCTTCCGATTCGTAGCTGATCTCGCGGTAGATCTCGTCACTGATCACCCACCAGCCGCGCGACTCGGCCAGATCGAGAATCGCGCGCAGCTCATCCAGGGAGTATACCGCGCCCGTCGGATTCGTCGGTGAGTTGAGCATCACGCCACGTGTCCGCGGTGTCGCCGCGCGCGTCAGATCATCTGGCGTGACTTTGAGTGAATTCTCACGATGTCCCCGAACCGCGATGGGGCGCGCCCGAGCGAGGGCGAGGATCTGGTAGTAGCTCGTCCATGCGGGCGTTGGGACGAGCACCTCGTCCCCGGGACCAAAGAGCACGAAGCAGCTGTTGAACAGCGACTGTTTGCTGCCGGTGGAGACCACGACGTCGCCCGACGTGACGCTCGTCACACCGAGCCGCTCGTTCGCACGTGCCGCGATGATCTCGCGGAGCGGCTGAATCCCCTCCACGAGGGTGTATCGAGTCGCCCCGGCGTCGAGCGCGCGCTTCGCCGCCTCGCGGATGAATGTTGGCGTCGGGAAATCCGGCTCGCCCGCACCCAGGTCGATTACCGCACGGCCTGCCGCACGAAGTGCCTTTGCCCGCGCGGAGACTGCAATCGTCGCGGACTCCTCGAGCTCGGCGACGTTAGGAGAAGGCGTGTAATGCACGGAACATCGTAAACGAAAGAAGACGAGGGCGCGGGGGTTGCGGAATCTAGATCCGATTTGGTCGGTCTTTCGGAGACCGCTATACTTGTCGGCCCGGCAATACTAGGGACCGGCAAGACGGTGTGCCACGTCGCGCGCGTCGCGGCCAATGTGAAGTAGAGGAAGCAGTGGATCAGGAAGCAAAAGAGCCCACCGTCACAAGGGGGCAGAATGTCGTCTACCAGATGCCGCACGATTGGGCGTCGATCGCTCACATCCTCGCCCCCGTGCTGGACCGGATCGACGACGCGGCGCGCGACGTCCAGCTTCTGATCGTCTGCGCTGATGCCGAGGCGGCCGCGGCCGCATCCGCGTCCGTGGTTCGATTGGCGGGAAGCCGACCGTTGCATGCGCTCGCGGCCACGACGGCACGGCGCGCGACACCGCTCCTGCGGGCGGGTGGCGCGCAGATGGTCGCCGGAGCTCCACCAGAGCTGCTGGCACTCGTGCAGGGATCCGCGCTGAAGCTCGATCAGGTGCGTTGCGTCGTGCTGGCGTGGGTCGACGAGCTGATCGCCGGCGGTGAAGAGAGCATGCTCGAGACGTTGATGGCCGAGATTCCGAAAGATGCCGCGCGTGTCGTTGTCGCGAACGACATCACTGCCGAAGTCGAGGCGTTGATCGAGCGATATGCACGGCGGGCACGTCGCGTTGCGCCCGCGGCGGGCGAGTCGAGCGACGTTGGCGTTCCGCTTCAGTTCGTGACCGTTTCGGGTGCGGCGCGCCTCCCTGCCCTTCGGCGGCTGCTTGACGACATCGATCCGGCACGCGGCCTCGTGTACGTGCGCTCCGACGACAGCGAACGCGATGTGCGCGATCTGCTGCGCGCGCTGGGTTATGCGGAGCATGCGTCGGACGCGCGCGGCATCCGCGTTGCGCGCGCGGCAGGAGCCGGCGAGTGGGAGGTCGTCGTGCTCTACGACATCCCGGCCTCACGAGAAGAATTGCGGGAAGCGGTGGGACCGCAGCCGCGTCGCGTGGTCGCACTCGCGCAGCCGCGGCTACTCGCGAGCCTTCGGGTACTCGCTGGCGGCGCGGCGGTAACGCCGTTCACCCTCTCGGACGCGGGGCTGCGCGCGCGCAGCCGCGAGGAGATCGTGCGCGGTGAGGTCCGCGACACACTGGCGTCTGGTGTGTTCGCGCGGGAACTACTCACCCTCGAACCGCTGCTCGAGAGCTACGACGGCATCGAGATCGCTGCGGCGACGCTTCGCCTGCTCGAGCAAGCGCGCTTCGAGCGCGACGCCGCGCGGGCCAGGGCCCCGGAAGGGCGACCAGCCAACCGTGTGGCGCCGTTAGGCGACGCCACCGGCGCGATGACGCGGATCTTCGTGAACGTCGGCGCGATGGACAACGCTCGTCCCGGCGATCTCGTCGGGGCGATCACGAACGAGGCGCAGATCACGAGCGCCAAGCTCGGCAAGATCGACATCAGGGAGAACCATTCGCTCGTCGAGGTCGCGAGTGACGTCGCAGATAGCGTCATCTCCAAGTTGACGGGAAGCTCCATCCGCGGCCGCCGTGTCGTGGCGCGGATCGATCAGGAGCGCTCGCAGCGAAGCGGGTCGGGCCGACCAGGTCGCGGCGATCGTGAACGTGGCGATCGTGGCGACCGCGGCGACCGTGATCGAGGTGAACGTGGTGATCGCCCACCGCGCCGCGACGGTGGAACGCGCCGGGACGCCGGTCGCGACCGACCGCGGGACGAGCAGCGAGACGCCAATCGCTCGGCACGACCACGATCCGGAGAAACCGAGTGAACTCGGACCTGCACTTCAGCCGAAGTGGTGGGTGGATCGAGGTGATTTGCGGAGTGATGTTCAGCGGCAAGAGCGAGGAGCTCATTCGCCGCGTCCGTCGCGCCATCATCGCTCGGCGCAAGGTGCAGGTGTTCAAGTCACATCTCGACGAACGGTACGCCGGGATTTACCACATCTCGAGTCACGACGGGCGCACGGTGCAAGCGGTTCCCGTCGATACGCCGGAGCAGATCGCCCGCGGTCTCGAGCCGGACACGCAGGTTGTCGCGATCGACGAGGCGCAGTTCCTCGATCCGTCAGTCGTCGCGCTCGCGACGTCGCTCGCCGATCGCGGCATTCGCGTCATCGTCGCGGGCACGGACACGGACTTCCGCGGTGAGCCGTTCGGCGCGATGCCCCAATTGCTCGCCGTGGCCGAAGTGGTCGACAAGCTCCACGCGATCTGCGTGCGGTGCGGCAACCCGGCGAGCCGCAATCAGCGTCTCATCGGTGGCCGCCCCGCGCGGTACGATTCGCCCACGATCATGGTGGGAAGCGCGGAGACCTACGAGGCCCGCTGTCGCTCCTGTCACTCGGTGCCCCGCCGCGACGAGGAGCAGCTCGTCATGCCAGCGGTGGCAACGATGTCAACGTGACGAAATCACGGCGCGAACGCCTCACGGCCGTGCGCCAGATAAAGGAACTCCGCCCGAGTGCGCGCATCATCACGGAAGGATCCGCGCACGGCACTCGTTATGGTCTTGGAGTTCTGCTTCTCGACCCCGCGCATCATCATGCAGAGGTGATACGCCTCGATCACCACCCCCACCCCGGTCGGCGCGAGCACGTCCTCGATCGCACCGGCAATTTCCTCGGTAAGCCGTTCCTGCACCTGTAACCGCCGGGCAAAGACCTCGACGATGCGCGGGAGCTTCGACAGCCCCACGATGCGGCCGTTCGGGATGTAGGCTACGTGCGCCTTCCCGAAGAAAGGCAGCATGTGGTGCTCGCAGAGGCTGTACAGCTCGATGTCGCGCACCATCACCATGTTGCGGTGCTCCTCCGCAAAGAGCGCGTCGCCGACGACTTCTTCCACGCTCTGCCCATAGCCTCGCGTCAGCCAGGCCATCGCGTTCGCCACGCGTTCCGGCGTCTTCACAAGCCCTTCGCGTGCTGGATCTTCGCCGAGGAGGGCGAGCTGTCGCTCGACCATGGAGGCATACTCGGCGTTCACATCCGCGGGATCCAGATCCCATCCCTCGTCGCCGCGCGGCTCCGTCACTCGGCGTCCGTCCCGCTGGTGGCGCTTCGAGAGCGGAACAGCTGGCGGCTTGGCGCGACGGCTGGAGGTCGAATCCTTCGGCACTGGTCTCTCCCTGAGTTTGGCTGATGGGAATGAAATCGCCTGGGCCATCCCAAACGTTCCCGAGAGGGCCACGACGTTGACGCCTGGAGCCATAAAACCTACCTTGGCCAGCTGGCAGGTGCGGACTCACGTGTGGCGGGGAGGAGCAACTGATGCTTGTAGTCGGAATGACTGGAAATATTGGCAGCGGCAAGTCGACGGTCGCGCAGCTCCTGTCGGAGCGGGGTGCGACGATAATCGATGCCGACGTGCTGGCGCGCCGCGCCGTCGAGGCGGGGACGCCCGCGTACGAGAAGATCGTGGAGCGCTGGGGTACGTCCATCGTCGGCCCCGACAAGCAGTTGGATCGAGGCGCGCTTCGCCGGACCGTGTTCAGTGACGCCGGTCAGCTCGAGGAGCTCAACGAGATCGTCCACCCCGAGGTGGAGAGCCTGCGCCAGCGCCTCCTCGACGATGCGCGGCAGCGCGGCGATCGGATCGTGGTCTGCGATATCCCGCTTCTCTTCGAGAAGCACATGGCCCCCCGCTTTGACCGGATCATTCTGGTCGACGCGCCACGTCCGCTACGCCTGGAACGGCTCGTACGCGAGCGCGGGCTGCGGGAGACCGAAGCAATGGACATGATCGCGGCGCAGATGCCGGCCGAGCTCAAGCGAGCAGGCGCCGATTTCATCGTCGAGAACGCGGGTACGTTGAACGCGCTCGAGCAGCAGGTTGCGGATCTCTGGACACAGCTGGTTCAGGAAGCAGACGCGCGGTACGCCTTCAGCTGAGCTGCGCCGCTGGTGCGGCGTGCATGACGCAGGGCGGCAGCCCGCCCTTGCCGCGTCCACGGGCCCAGTCTAGACTCCGCCCGCACTCCCAACGGCTGCCGCCCCCGTGTCCGATATTCCGAAAGATCTCCTCTATACCGAGGAGCACGAGTACGTAAGAACTACCGACGACGAAGGTGTCGTCGCCATCGGCATCACCGACTACGCGCAGGGCGAGCTCGGTGACATCGTGTTCATCGAGCTGCCGCAGATCGGCGCGAACTTCGGCAAGCACGACGTTTTCGGTACGGTCGAAGCGGTAAAGGCCGTCTCGGAGCTCTACTCCCCACTCACGGGTGAGGTCGTCGAGATCAACGATCGACTCGACAAGGAGCCTGCTCTGGTCAACACTGCTCCTTACACCGATGGCTGGATGATCAAGCTTCGCCTTCGCAATCCGAGCGAGCGCGACGAGCTCCTCGGCGCCGCGGAATACGCGACAAGATTGGGAGAGTAGCGCGAGTAGAGAGCAGAGCGTGGAGAGCAGAGAGTGATCTACTCTCTACTCTCTACTCGCTCGCCACTACATCTGCATACGCGTCCGTGGGCAGGCACGAGCAGACGAGATTGCGATCGCCATAGGCGCTCTCGACGCGGCCCACCGCCGGCCAGAATTTGTGCGCCTTCGTCCAGCTCGCCGGGAATGCCGCGCGCTCGCGGCCGTAGGGGTGAGACCACGAATCGCTGACCACGCGCATCATCGGGTGCGGCGCGTTCTTCAGGACATTGTCCGTCCTGTCGGCGATCCCGAGCTCAATCTCGCGAATCTCCTCGCGAATGGCGATCAGGGCCTCGCAGAAGCGGTCCAGCTCCGCTTTGTCCTCGCTCTCCGTCGGCTCGATCATGAGCGTGCCCGCGACCGGGAAGGAGACCGTCGGCGCGTGAAAGCCGTAGTCCATGAGTCGCTTCGCGATGTCCTCGACGTCGACGCCTGACGAGGCCTTGAGCGGACGCGGATCGATGATGCACTCGTGCGCGATCATCCCGTTCTGCCCCTTGTACAGAACCGGATAGTGCTCCTCGAGGCGCTTGGCCATGTAGTTCGCGTTGAGGATCGCGACCTTGGTCGCCATCGTTAGGCCCTCGCCGCCCATCATGTCGATGTACATCATCGAGATGGGCAGGATGCTCGCGCTGCCCCACGGCGCCGCCGATACCGCGCCGACGCTCTCGGAGCCACCCACGTTCACCACCGGGTTGCCCGGCAGAAACGGCACGAGGTGCTTCGCGACGCCGATGGGACCCATGCCCGGTCCGCCGCCGCCGTGCGGGATGCAAAACGTCTTGTGCAGGTTCAGATGGCAGACGTCGGCACCGATGTCGCCGGGCCGCGCGAGGCCAACCATCGCATTCATGTTCGCCCCGTCGAAGTACACCTGACCACCGTGCTCGTGCACGATGCGGCACACGTCGCGAATGGTCGCCTCGAAGACGCCGTGGGTCGATGGATACGTCACCATCAGCGCGGCGACCTTGTCCCGATTGGCCTTTGCCTTCGTCTCGAGATCGGCGACGTCGATGTTGCCGTTATCATCGGTCTTCACCACGATCACTCTCATCCCAGCCATTACGGCACTGGCCGGATTCGTTCCATGTGCCGATTGCGGGATGAGGCAGACGTCGCGATGGCTGTCGCCACGCGCGTGGTGATAGCCGCGAATGACCAGCAGCCCCGCGTACTCGCCCTGCGAGCCCGCGTTCGGCTGGAGCGAGACGGCTGCGAAGCCGGTGATCTCGGCGAGCGCCGTCTCGAGATTGCCGAACATCTGCTGATAGCCGCGCGTCTGCTCGCTCGGTGCGAACGGATGGAGTCGTGCGAACTCGGGCCACGAGATCGGATACATCTCCGCCGTCGCGTTCAGCTTCATCGTGCACGAGCCGAGAGGGATCATCGACGTCGTGAGCGAGAGATCCTTCGCCTCGAGTTGGTGCAAATAGCGCAGCATCTCCGTCTCGGAGTGGTGCGTGTTGAAGACGGGATGCGTGAGATACGTGCTCGTCCGCGCGAAGCGTTCGTCGTATCGATCGTCCACGTCGGCCACGAGCTCTTCGGGCTTTGGCGCCGCGGCGCCGAGGGCGAAGACCTCGAGCAGGTCTCGGAGAGCGTCGAAGTTCACCGTCTCGTCGAGCGCGACGATCACGTCATCGCCGATCGTGCGCAGATTGATGCCTTTGTCACGCGCTGCGCGCACGATCTCGGCCGCGCTGCCCGCGTCCCGCTTCCCACGTCCCGCGACCCGCACCGTGTCGAAGAAATCGTCATGAGCAAGCTCGTAACCGAGTGACTCGAGCCCGGCGGCGAGGATCGCCGCGTGCCGGTGGATTCGGCGCGCGATCCAGTGCAGCCCCTTGGGGCCGTGCCACACGGCGTACATGCTCGCGATCACCGCGAGAAGCACCTGCGCCGTGCACACATTGCTCGTCGCCTTCTCGCGCCGGATATGCTGCTCGCGCGTCTGAAGCGCCATGCGGAGTGCCGGCTTGCCGTCCGCGTCGCGCGAAACGCCGATGATGCGGCCGGGCAACAGTCGCTTGAATTCATCGCGCGTCGCGAAAAACGCGGCGTGCGGGCCGCCAAAGCCCATGGGCACGCCGAAGCGCTGCGTCGTGCCAACGCAGACGTCGGCACCCCACTCCCCTGGCGGGGCGAGAAGCACGAGGCTCATCAGATCCGCCGCGACGACGACGACTGCGTTCGCGGCGTGTGCCTTCTCCGAGAAGTCCCGATAGTCGTGAATCGCGCCGTCGGTCGTCGGATATTGCACCAGCGCGCCGAAGACGTCGTTAGCGAACTCGTAACTCCGGAAGTCGCCCACCACGATCTCCACGCCGCGCGCCCGTGCCCGGGTCCGCACGACGTCGATCGTCTGCGGGTGGCAGCTGTCGGCGACGAAGAAGACTTCCTTCTTGTCCTTGCCGCGCGCCGCGTACGCCATGGCCATCGCTTCCGCCGCCGCCGTTCCCTCGTCCAGCAACGACGCGTTGGCGATCTCGAAGCCGGTGAGGTCCATGACCATCGTCTGGAAGTTGAGCAGCGCCTCAAGACGGCCCTGCGCGATCTCCGCCTGATACGGCGTGTACGCCGTGTACCAGCCGGGGTTCTCGAGCACATTCCGCTGAATCACCGGCGGCGTTATGCAGGCGTTGTAGCCGAGGCCGAGATAGGAGCGGAAAACTTCATTCTGCTTGGAGATGCGCCGGAGCGAGGCGAGCGCCTCGAACTCGCTCAGCCCGCCGTGAATGGCCAGGGGTCGACGGAACCGGATCGACTCGGGCACCGTCGCGTCGATCATCGCGTCCAGCGAGTCGAAGCCGAGCGTTTCGAGCATCTCCCGCTGCTCGACCTCGGATGGTCCGATATGGCGCGGAATGAAGCTGCCGGCGTCCATGTGCCGCTCGGCGGTCTTCGTCGACTGCTTGGTGCTCATGCGGAACCCTCACGAGACGCCG
>JAJKIR010000051.1 GCA_021154325.1 Gemmatimonas sp. | reverse complement strand
TTCGAGACCGCGGGCCCACTCATCGCGAATGGCTTGGCGAGCTCGCCCACAGTGCACTCGCCGGTGGCGAGCCGGGCGAGAATGGCGCGCCGCGTCGGATCGGCGAGTGCAGCGAAGGTGATGGAAAGGGCGTCAGACGACATATCTAACCATTAGGTTAATTAACCTATTGGTTAGATACAACCGTCGGCTTCTGCTGTCAACCCCCGGCGCCAGCCACCACTATCGGCGACGAAGGTCGTCGCCCCAGCCGAACACGAGCACCGGCGGCGTGTTCGTCGTCACCTTCCGCACCATGATGAAGTGACCGTTAGGCATCACGTCATACGTTGCCTCGGTGAGACCAAGAGCCGCGGCTGAACTGAAGAGCGTGTCGCGCCCCATGACCGTCACCGACGGTGAGAGCGACAAGGTCGCCGACATCAATGCCGCGCCGCCCCGGTAGGTGAGCTCCGTCGACTTGCGGCCCCAGACCGGTTCCGCGCCGCCCCCGCTCGAGATCTGGAAATGGCCGCCCGGATTCGGAAAACGCTGGATGTACACCTCCCGAATTCCCGTCTCATCGGAGACGTAGGCGAGCCAGTGTCCGTCAGCCGACAGGCGCGCCTGGCGTGGTTGCCACGACGCGGGAAGTACGACCGTGGCCGCCCTGTGCGTGTCGTATGGCAAGGGGATGATCCGCGCCTCCGTCGCATTCCCGACATCGAAGCTCGTGACCAGCGAATCCCCGCCGCGCGTGAACTTGGCACCCTCAGCGGCCGGTATGAGGAGCTGCGGTGACCCGCTCGCGTCCCATGCCTGCAGCCATACGCCGCCTCCGGAGCCCGAGCCGGTCGCGTTCGGCGCGCCGATCGACGTCCAGGCGATGCGCTTGCCATCCGGTGTCCACGACGGATTCACGTTCGTCCCGGCGGTCGTCAGCCGCGTGAGCGTTCTCGAAATCAGGTCGTACACCCAGATGTCGCTGTAGTAGGGCGGCGGACCGATCGTGATCGCAATATGCCGCCCATCCGGCGCGACCCGCGGATCGCGATACGCATCGATCTTCGAGAGCACGATCGTTTCGGCGCCGCGACGATCCACCTCGACCAGCTGTTGGCCGATGGTGCCGGTGAGATAGGCCAGCGTGCCGTTCGGCGCGATGGCGAGCTCCCCGGCGCCGCCCGACTTGAGCGCGACATTTTCCAGCACGGTGACAGGCTCGCCGTGTACCACGAGCCGCTTGGGATCGAAGCCGACGCTGGCCACGGTTGCGTCGCCGCGCACGAAGACGATGTGATCGCGAAAATAGAGCGGACTGCCGCCAGTGACGTCGAGGGGGATCACGGCCCGGTCGGCGAGCCTAACGACCATCAGCGTCGGGTCGCCCCTCGCCGGCCGCGACGAGAACAGCACGGCGCGTCCGTCCGGCAAGAAGCTGGGCGAGCCCTGAAAGCGGCGTAGGGTGGTATCCGGATGTGTCAACTCGGTCGGCGTTCCACCTGACGCGCTCACCTGCCACAATCCACCCTGCGGGCTGAGGACGCTCGGACGACTGAAAACGATCGTCCCGTTAGGCCCCCATGCGAACCGGCCAACACCATTCGCGATGAGGCGCGGTGTTCCGCCAGCTGCCGCCACGGCCATCAATCGGAGATTCGAAACGAAGCCGATCTCGCGGCCGTCGGGCGAGATCTGTGGATTCACGGCGCCCAGTGTGCCGGTGATGGCATGCGGCGTCAGCTCGTCGAGACGCCGCCGATAGAGCTGCGCGACCGGGCCTCCGCCCACATAGACAATGCTCTGGCCGTCGGGCGCGAACGTCATGGAATTGCCGAATCCAGCGCCCGGATCGAGTCGTGCATCGCGCGGGAGCTCGAGCGTCACGCGCGCGCGCGTCGCTGCCGGCGGCTCGGGGCGTGTCCACGTCATCCAACCCAACGCTCCCAGCGATGCGAGCAGCGCAGTGGACAGTGCGATTACGAGCGGCCCTCCCCGCTGACGTCCGCGCGCAGGCTTGCTTGTTGGTGCGGCCCCATCGAGCGCATGCAGCACGTCGGTTGCCGATTGCGGGCGATCCGCCGGGTTCTTCTCCAGCAGCTGCATGACGAGAGCAGCGAGCGACGGCGGTGTGTTCGCCCGCCGGCGCGCGATCTCTTCCGGCGCCGTCGACGCATGCGCGGCCAGCAACTGCTGCGCCGTCCGCCCGTCGAAAGGCGCTCGGCCGGCGATCATCTCGTACGCGACGACGCCGAGGGCGTACAGGTCGGCGCGGTGATCCACCCTGTCGCCCGCCGCCTGTTCGGGCGACATGTACGCCGGCGTGCCTAACGACGTGCCGACCGCGGTGAGCGTCGTCGACTGACGCGTCTCGCCGTCGCCATCGGCGCGCGCGGCGTGAATCGCTTTTGCGATGCCGAAATCCGCCACGACCGCGTTGCCGTGCGAGAGGAGGATGTTCTCCGGCTTGATGTCGCGATGCACAACGTGCTGCGCGTGCGCGTACTCAAGGGCACTCGTTATGTCGCGCAGGAATCGCGTGACGTCGGTGATAGGGAGCCCGGCCTCGCGCTCCAGGCGGTCGCGCAACGACTCGCCGTCGACAAACGGCATCGTGTAGTACAGCGCGCCGTTCGCCAGCGCCCCCGCCGCGAGCAGGGGCACGATGTGCGGATGTTGAAGGCGAGCGGCGAGCTGAATCTCCCGCTTGAAGCGGTCGGCGCTCAGGGATTCGCCAATGTCGGTGCGGAGGACCTTCACGACGACCTTGCGTCGTAGCGACGTGTCGTCGGCGACGAAGACACGCGACATCCCCCCTGCTCCCAGCTCACGCTCGAGCGTGTAGCTGCCGGCGAGCCCTCGCTCCAGCTGATCGCGGAGATCGGGTGTCACTGCTGTTCCCCGGGAAGCTTACGCACCCAACTGGACATCGTTGCCGACCGGCTGTGGAGGTTACTCGTTATGGCGCGTCAGCTCCTCCCTGTCCAGTCCCCGGGAATCCTGATCCTCACCGCATCAGGGCACCAGCAGCGTCTTGATCGCACGACGCTCGTCCATCGCGCGATAGCCCTCCGCCACCTGCTCGAGCGGCAGCTCCAGGTCGAACACCTTTCCCGGATTGATCTTCTGCTGGCACACGAGATCGATCAGCTCGGGAAGGAAGCGTCGCACCGGAGCGGGACCGCCGAGAAGGTGCACCTCGGCGAAGAACAGCTCGAGACCTGGTAGTGCGACACCGTGCGAAACACCGACGTAGCCAACGTGGCCGCCTGGCCGCGTCGAGCGAATGGCCTGCATCATGGCTTCCTGCGTCCCGACGGCCTCGATGGTCGAGTGCGCGCCAAGGCCACTCGTGAGATCCTTGATGCACGCGACGCCCTCGTCGCCACGCTCCGTCACGATGTCCGTTGCGCCGAACTCGCGGGCGAGCTGCTGACGCGCGGTGTGGCGGCTCATCATAACAATGCGCTCCGCGCCCATGTGTTTTGCCGCGATCACGGCGCAGAGACCAACGGCACCGTCACCAACGATGACGACGGTCTTCCCTGGCGCGACGGCGGCGGCGTCCGCACCGAACCAGCCGGTGCCCAGTACGTCGGAGGTCGCAAGCAGCCCAGGGACTAACTCGTTAGGCGGGAGCTCCGGCGTGGGCACCAGCGTACCGTCGGCGAGCGGCACGCGCAGATACGGTGCCTGCGCGCCCTCCGCTCCCAGTGGCTTGGCCTGTACGCACCGGCTCTGATAACCCGACTGGCAGATGGGGCAGCTGTTGTCAGAGGCGAAGAACGAGCCGACAACGAACTGACCGCGCTTGATCTTCTTCACCTCGCGACCGACCTCCTCGACGATGCCGCAGTACTCGTGGCCCATCGCGGTCGGCTGGTTCGATATATCGATACCGCGAAATGGCCACAGGTCGGAGCCGCATACACACGTCGCCGACATGCGGATGATGACGTCGGTCGGCTCGACAATCTTCGGATCCTCGCGATCGACGTAGCGGACGTCGCGTGGACCGTACAGTACAGCTCCTTTCATCTTCCTTCCCTCGTATGTGAACGACAGCCGCCGAGATCAGCGCGCGCGTGCGCTGCCACTGTACTGCTTGTACTGCTCATCAGTGACCTTCTCCATCCAGTCGACCGGCTTGCCATCGAGTGCTTCCTGCACGGCGATATGTGTCATCGCCGTCGTCGGCGATGCGCCATGCCAGTGCTTCTCGTTCGGTGGAAACCAGACGATGTCGCCCGGGCGAATCTCCTCGATTCCGCCACCCTCACGCTGGATCAGTCCAAGCCCATCGGTCACGATGAGCGTCTGGCCGAGCGGGTGGGTGTGCCACGCGGTCCGAGCGCCTGGCTCGAAAGTGACCTTGGCGCCAGCGACACGTGCTGGCGCGGCGGCCTGAAAGAGTGGGTCGACGCGGACTGTTCCGGAGAACCATTCCGAATTGCCCTTCGTCGATGGCTGCGATCCTGCCCGTTTGATGTCCATGGTGCCCTGTCTCTCGGTTGAGCGTGCTCTAACGGCGACGGCAGCCGGCGTAGAACGCAAGATGCGTGATCAGCTCGATCAACTCGTTTTTGTCACGTCGTTCGGGGCCGCTCGCTGCACCCGCAATCAATGCGGCTCCGTTACCACGATCTACTTGACGCGCGTTCATGGGTCATGAAGTGTTCCTTCACAATGGCCGATGACCTGAATGCCATGTCTGTGTTCGTGACCGTCGCCGAGGCGAAGGGATTTCGTGCCGCGGGCGAGCGCTTGGGTGTCAGCGCCTCGGCGGTGAGCCAATCAATTCGCAAGCTCGAGCGGCAGCTCGGTGTCGTGCTCGTGCAGAGGACGACGCGCAGCGTGCACCTCACGGACGCAGGCGAACGTCTGTTCGCCTCAGTGCGCCCCGCGCTCGAGGAGGTGCGCTCGGCTGTAGCAGCGATTGGAGAGCTCAGTAGCGAGCCTCGAGGCACGCTCCGGCTCGCCGTCTCGGCCGGCGCCGAGCGCTTTCTCGATGACGAGCTGCTAGCCGCGTTCCTCGGCGCGCACCCGCACGTCCAGCTCGACATCGCGGTGAGTAGTGAGATTCACGACATCGTCGCGAGCGGCTACGATGCAGGCATTCATCTCGGCGAGGTCATCGATCGCGACATGATCGCCGTTCCCGTCACGGGTGATCTCCGTCTCGTCGTGGTGGGCGCGCCCTCGTATTTCGCACGACGCCCCAAGCCGAAGCATCCGCGCGAGCTCGTGGAGCACGAGTGCATCAACTGGCACCTGACGCCCGAAGCACCCCCATACAGGTGGGAGTTCACGGAGAGCGGCCGCGAGTTTTCCGTCGCCGTTCCGATGCGTGTCCTGACGACGGACGCCGTGCTCCTCATCAGGCTCGCGCGCGCGGGCGTCGGCCTAACGATGGCGTTCGAGAGCCAGCTCCGCGACGAGCTCGCGCGAGGCGAGCTGGTCGCCGTGCTCGAGGAGTTCTCGACGCCCTTCCCTGGCTTTTACCTGTACTATCCGGAACGCCGCCATGCGTCGCCCGCGCTCCGAGCGTTCGTCGACTTCATTCGCCGCGACAGAGCGAGCCGCCGCCGCACGCGCGATCGCGATGTACGGAAACGACAACGGCGCTAGCCGAAGGCAATCCACGCCGCCCGGCTTCAGACTTGCCTGTACCTGCCGCTCCACGACTCAACTGTTACTCGCATAGGAGCGGATATGGAAAGCACGTACCCCGGCCAATTCGCGGTCGTCACTGGTGCTTCGAGCGGTATCGGCCTCGAGCTCGCCAAGGTCTTCGCGAAGCATGGCTTCGATGTCCTGATGACCGCCGAGGATAGTGGGCTCGACAACGCCGCTCAACAGGTGCGCGCGCTCGACGTCAGCGCGACAACGGTTCAGACCGATCTCACCAAACCTGACGGTGTCGAGCGGTTGTACGAGCGCATCCGTTCGCTGGGCCGCCCGGTGGATATCATCGCGATCAACGCGGGCGTTGGCGTCGGCGGCCCCTTCGTCGAGACCGATCTCGAGCGGGAGCTCGACCTCATCCGGTTGAACGTTCTCTCAACTGTGCACCTGGCGAAGCTCGCCCTTCGCGACATGGTGGACCGCAACGAGGGTCGCGTGCTCTTCACCTCGTCCATTGCTGCGGACATGCCGGCTCCCTTCGAGGCGGTCTACGGCGCGTCGAAAGCGTTCGTGCAATCCTTCGCTGAAGCGCTGCGCAACGAGCTGAAGGACACCAACATCACGGTGACTGCCCTGCAACCCGGCCCCACGGACACGAATTTCTTCCGTCGCGCCGATATGGAAGACACGAAAGTCGGCTCTGGCAAAAAGGACGATCCGGCCGAGGTCGCGCGCCAGGCGTACGATGCGCTGATGGCGGGAAAGGATCACATCGTCGCGGGCTCGATGAAGAACAAGGTCGAGGACACGCTCGCCAAGCTCTCGCCCGAGAAAGCCGCGGCGCAGATGCATCGGAAGCAGTCGGAGCCCGGCTCGGCGCGACACTAGATCCCGCGACCGGCATGGCAGAAGCACTACCGAAAGCATCGATTCGCGACACGCTCGCGGTGGCAACGGAGGTTTTTCTTCCCACGGTCGCCAAGGGTGTGATCCTTCGTCGGCCGAAGGTCGTCGCCATGGCGGAGCGGCTTCAGCTCGACGGCAGGGCCGTGCGATGCCTGCAGCGGCTCCGTCATCGCTATGGGGAGGGGCCACTCATGCTGCGCGTCCCTGGCCGATCGCAAGCAATTGTGCTGTCGCCGGAGCACGCGCAGCGCGTGCTCGACGAGACACCGGATCCATTCGCCAGCGCGAGTACGGAGAAGCAGGCCGCGTTGGCCCACTTTCAACCGCACGGCGTCCTCGTAACCAATGGCGCCGTGCGCGCCGAGCGCCGCCGAGTGAACGAGGCGGTGCTGGAGACGGAGTGCCCGCGCCATCGATTCGCCGACCGGTTTGCCGCAGTCGTACGGGAGGAAGTCGCGGAGCTGGTCGGCCGCGCGCAGCGCGCGCTCACATGGGAGCTGTACACGCAGAGCTGGTTTCGCGTCGTCAGGCGCGTCGTGCTCGGCGCCGCGGCGCGCGACGACACTGTCCTCACCGAGATGCTCGCGCGGCTACGAGGCGACGCCAACTGGGCATTTCTCCACCCGCGGCGACGGCGGCTGCGCGAGCGGTTTATCGAGCGCCTAACGGCACACGTGCGTCGCGCGGAACCGGAAAGCCTCGCCGGCCTCGTGGCGTCCTATCCCGCCAGTCCGGACGCCGACCTAATCGGCCAGATGCCGCAGTGGCTCTTCGCGTTCGATGCCGCAGGAATCGCGTCCTTCCGGGCTCTCGCCGTGCTCTCGACGCATCCACACTCGGCCGAGGGCGCGCAAGCGGAGATTCAACGATCGTCAGGCGCGTCGGCGCCATTGCTGCCCTTCCTGCGCGCGTGCGTGCTGGAGTCGGTTCGCCTCTGGCCGACGACGCCGATGATCCTGCGCCAGACTTTGGCCGAGACACAGTGGAATGGAGCGCGGATGCCGAAAGACACGGGCGTTCTGATCTACGTGCCTTTCTTCCATCGCGACGACACACGACTCCCATTCGCGCATCGATTCGCGCCGGAGCAATGGATGGGCGGAGCGGCGACGGAGCGCTCGGCACTCATTCCGTTCAGTGCCGGACCCGCGGTGTGCGCCGGTCAGCAGCTCGTGCTGCTCCTCACGAGTCTGATGCTGGCGTCGCTGCTGCGCGATCGCGAGCTGCGACTCGAGTCGCCCACGCGACTGAACGCGTTGCGACCGCTTCCGGCGACGTTGAACAACTTCTCATTGCGCTTCTCGATCCGGGACCGCACGCCGGCGTTCGTCCGGTCGCACTCGCCGTCCGCTGCGTGAGCGTACAACCCTAGTTCGAGCGCTGGATCTCGGCTGCCGTCCTCTGACCCGTTTCGAGAAGCGGGTGGAGAGGCTGGGTGTCATTCTGCAGGATGTCGATCATCTCCGCTCGGACGGCAAACGTACCAGTTCGGGTTATGATGTAGAATCGCACACGGCCGGAGGCGGGCGGGTCGAAGTCAGCGGTCGTCCCGAACTGATCCGCGTGAGCCGCCACCGCGGCGCGAAAGCGCTCCGCTGCCTCCCGAACCCTCTCATCCTTGTCCGAGGCGAGGACCTTGCCCGGACTGACAAAGAGACTGGTCTTCCCATCCGAGTAGGCAACGAGCGTGGCGGTGGTTTTACCGCCCATGTTCCAGTCCATGACGATAGCCGTAACGTCGTTGGAGTCGGCGACGGTGTTGCTGTCGGCGAAGGTGCGCTGCAGTACGGCAAGGCGCAGCGCGGCGGTGCCGACGGCAACGTTCGGCCGATTGCTGGTCCATCGCACGAACCGCGGCGCGACGACGAAGAGTGCCACCAACGCGATGGCGGTCATGATGAGCAGCTTCTTCACAAACGACTCCTGGTGACGTTGGCCTTGTAGCGGACGCGTTCTCCGATCCAAACGAGTACACCTGCCATGGCGTCACCAGGTGCATCACTGGCGATGTCCGCCGCCGCACGGTATCGTAGCGGCTCGTCCCATCGCAACCGAGATTCTGCGTGCCGAGCTGGCTGCCACGATCCGTTCCGACGGGGTTATTCGTCGCTGGCCTCACCTGCCTCTCCGGCGTGAGCGGTGTTAGGCAGCGCGCCGACTCGTCCTCCGAAGCGTCAAGCTACACGATCGCGTTCAAGAGCTTCGCGCCCAACAACACCGACATCTTCATTGCCGATGGTGACGGGTCGCACGCTCGCCCTCTCGTGCCTAGCCCGGCACTCGACTACGACGCCTCCTTCTCGGCCGATGGGCGCTGGATCGTCTTCACGTCGCACCGCGCCGGATCGGCGAGGATCTATCGCGTACATCCCGACGGATCCGGGCTCGAGCCATTGACGGATGGGTTTGCGTTCGCGGATCAGGGAACCCTCTCGCCCGACGGGAGATCGCTGGCGTTTGTCTCGAGCCGAAGCGGCCAGGCCGACATCTGGGTCCTGGAGCTCGCGACCGGGACGCTCCATAACATCACGTCGCATCCGGCGGGCGACTTCCGGCCCGCCTGGTCGCCTAACGGGGAATGGATCGCGTTCTCGTCGGATCGCGACGCAGAGCGCACGTCGTGCCCGAATACGACGAAACCCGGGCCCGGTCCGTTCGTGACGCCACAGTACCTTGGCGTCTACGTCGTGCGTCCCGACGGCTCCGGCCTTCGCCGTGTCACCGCGCCTAACGAGACAGCAGGCACGCCGCACTGGTCCGGGGACGGGACGCGGCTCGCGTTCTGGACCGGCGATCCCGAGCAGGTCTGCGGAGGAGGCCTCATCCTCGGCGCGGGCACGACCCAGATCGTCTCCGTCGACGTGACGTCAGGCACGCGAGACACGATGACGACGGGTGGCGGGCTGAAGGTATTCCCGCGATGGCTGAGCGCCACCAAGGTGGCGTATGTCTCTCGCGACAGTCTTCGATTCACCGGTGGCGACGCGGCGCTCCCCGGCGAGTTCGAGGCGCCGGACTGGTCGCCCGATCACCGCATGATGGTCTTTCATCGTGAGCTGGACCCGCGCGGCGATCGCGATCGCCCGTTCCAATCGTGGCCGAGCGTGGACCCCCGCTTCGGGCTCCTGCGCGTACCGGATGCATCATCGTTCTCGCCCGCTGGCGATCGCATGGTCTACATGCTGACGAACTTCGCGGGACCGGTTCGCAATGGCACGCTCATCGTCGCGAACACGGACGGCTCCGATCGCCGAGCGATCTACGCGGGACCACTGACGCAGGACATGACCGGGCCGGCCTGGTCGCCTAACGGCGACGCGATCGCCTTCGGCACGGGCGGCTTCTTCCAGCGCGCGCAGATCCAGCCCGCGTGGCTGATGACCGTTCACGTTGACGGCGGCGGATTGACAGGCCTAACGAGGGACAGCGTCAACGCCGGCATGCCGAGCTGGTCGCCTAACGGGCAACAGGTGGTATTCCGGAGGGCGAGCGGCGTAAAGCGGAATCTCTACGTCCTCGACGTCGCGACCGGAGCAACGCGCAAGCTCGAGACCGGGTCCGACTTCGATACCTTCCCGACGTGGTCACCTCGCGGCGACTGGATTGCGTTCACCAGTAAGCGCGACGACGACTACGAGATCTATCGCATCCACCCCGACGGGACCGGCCTCGAGCGCCTGACGAAGTCGCCGGGCAATGACGCGCATCCGTCGTTCTCTCCGGACGGCGAGTGGATCGCTTTTGCGACGGCCCGACAGGGGTTCAAGGACGAAGCGGTGCAGCTCCTGCTCTCGACGACCTTCCAGCCGTATGGAGAAGTTGCAGTGATGCGTGCCGACGGCTCCGATGTGCGCATCCTGACCGACAACTCGACGGAGGAAGGGGCTCCATCGTGGGTGCCGCGTCGCCGGCGGTGACGAGCGGTTGATGCGGTTGGCGTCGACCTCGCGCCCCACTTGTGCCGCGGCTGCGGGAGGCGTACTGTCCTTTGGGTAACCCAAAGGTGACGGCATGTCCGAAGAGCATCTGGCTCTCGTTCCTGGCACCCTCGAGATGCTGGTCCTCAAGACGTTGTCGCTCGCACCGATGCACGGCTGGGGAATCGGTGACCGCATCCAACAGCTCTCGCGCGACACCTTCCGCGTAAATCAGGGAACGCTCTACCCCGTTCTCGAGCGACTGCAGCAGAAGGGTTGGGTGACCGCGGAGTGGCGCGCGTCGGAGAACAACCGGCGCGCCAAGTACTACCTCCTCACGCGGGCCGGAGCGAAGCGCCTCGCCGCCGAGCAGCGCGATTGGGCGCGTTCCACCCGCGGGATCGATCTCATCCTGCGCACGGAGGGATGATGTCGTTCTGGCTCGGACTGCGCTTTCGCCTGCGCACCGCTCTCAATCGCCAGGCCGCCGACGAGGAGACACGAGCCGAGCTCGCGGATCACATCGAGCGTCAGACGCGGAAGCACATCAAAGAAGGAATGGACCCGGCAACCGCAGCGCGCGTCGCCGCTCTGGAGTTGGGAGGAATAGCCCGGTCGCGCGACGACACCGCCGAGGTGCGATCGGGCCGCTTCCTCGAGCAGTTCGCCGGCGATTGTCGTTATGCACTGCGCGGCCTCGTCGCTCGGCCCTGGTTCGCGATCACCGCGCTCGCCTCGCTCGCCATTGGCCTCGGTGCGGGCACGGCCATTTACACAGTTGTAAACGCGGCCCTCATCGCGGGCCTGCCGTATCGCGACCCGTCGCGGCTCATGTCGCTGTCGCTCCGCATGCCGCGACAGGCCCCGGGCGACATGATCGACATGACGTGGTCCTATCCCAAGTTTGTTTTCCTGCGCGATCATCAGCGGTCGTTCGCGTCGCTGTCGCTCTACAGTCCCGAGACAGTCATCGCGACCTGGGGCGACGGTGCCCAGCGCTTGCCAGGCGAAGCGGTGAGCGCCGCATACTTCGCGTTGTTAGGCGCTACGCCGCAGTTGGGCCGTGTCTTCTCGGCGGAGGAAGATCGCGTCGGCGGCCCGTCGGCGGTGACGATCGTGAGCGACGCGCTCTGGCGCAACCGATTCGGAGCGAGGCGAGATGTGATCGGTGAGGTCGCGATCGTCGCCGGAGTGAAGCACACGATCATCGGCGTGATGCCGCCCTCGTTCACAGGCCTGAGTGGCGACGCTCAGCTCTGGTTGCCCGCGGTCGATACGCGCGATGCGGCGAGCCTTACCGCGCCTGGCGCGCACAACCTCCAACTCGTCAGTCGTCTCGCGCCGGGTGCGACCATCGCGTCGGCGAAGCAGGAGGTCGCGGCGCTCGGTGTCCAGCTCGACGCGACATTCCCCGACGATGACGGCCGCTGGGGCGCGGCAGCCTACAGCTTCGACGAGCGACGCGTCAATCCCGCTATCCGTCAGTCATTGGAGCTCCTCTCCGTCGCCGCGGTACTGGTGCTGCTTATCGTCTCCGTCAATCTCACTACGCTCTTCCTCACGCGCAGTGCGGGGCGGCAGGTGGAGTTCGCAATCCGACTCGCACTCGGCGCGGGACGCGGCCGCGTCGCTCGTCAAATCGTGACCGAGACGCTGATCGTTTCGGTGTTGGGTGCGGTCATCGGTATCGGGCTCGCCATCGCCGCCGTGCGTGTGCTCGCCACGACGCTCCCAGTCGCCGCACCCGTGGCCGTCGGTTCGGGCCTCGACTTCACGCGCGTGAGCTTCGCCGGCGTGCACGTCGGCGCCGCCACGATCTTGTTCGCGTTAGGCGCCGCTCTCGTGGTTGGACTCACACTCGGCGGAGTCGTCGCGAGTCGCGTCACCGGAGCGCTGCAGTTCGACGCCCTGCGACAAGGCGTCACGACCATCGTTGCGCGGCAGCCTACCTTCCTGCGCGGCGGATTGGTCATGATTCAGGTGGCGCTCGCGGTGGTGCTGCTCGTCGTCTCCGGCCTGACCCTAGCGAGCCTCCAACGGACCCTCGCGACGCCGCTCGGCTATCGCACCGAGGGGTTGCTGAGCGTCAAGATCACCCTCGACCCTGGTCGCGTCGCGCGGGACTCGGCGGTGGCTCTCTGGCGCGAGATCATCGAGCGCGTCGGTGCGTTGCCAGGGGTTCAGACCGTCGGCGCCGGTGACTGCGCGCCGATCGGCGATCACTGCGACGGCACGTCAATCACGCCGGTCGGACACGGTGGTGCTGGCCGCGTCGCCTATCGACGTGTGTCGCCGACGTACTTTCGGGTCCTCGGCACACCGCTCATCCGTGGTCGCTTCTTCACGGAGGACGAGGTCGCGCAGCGCCGCCGAGTCGCGATTGTCAATCGAGCGGCGGCGCGGGAGATCTGGGGCAATGATGATCCGCTCACGACACCGATTGGCGGCGAGCCGTCGCCGATCGACGTCGTGGGCATCGTCGACGATGCGCGGTACGGCGATCTGGAGCGGCCGCCCGAGCCGGCGATGTACGTTCCGTTCCGCGGTGCGCGCGGTGGTTTGTTCGTGCGAGTGAGCGGCGATCCGGCATCCTTTGCACCGTCGATTCGGAACGCCGTGCGCGCGGCGGGGCCGGGGCACGCGATGGCCAATGTTCAGATCATGCGCAACAAGCTGCGCGACGCGACAGCGCGGAGCCGCCTAACGGCGCAGATCTTCACCGCCTTCGCCGCGAGCGCGCTCCTGCTTGCCGCGATCGGCGTCTACGGGACGCTCGCGCTCAGCGTCGCCCAGCGCTCGCGCGAGTTCGCGATCCGCCGCGCTCTCGGCGCGGACATTCCTTCGCTTCTCGGGATCGTCGCACGTCAGGCGGTGCGGCTCGGAGGCGTTGGCATCGTCCTCGGAAGCGTACTCGCGTTCCCGGCGAGTCGCGCAATTGCGAGCGTCCTGTACGGTGTGCAGCCGCTCGAGCCGAGGATTTACAGTCAGACCGCGGCGCTCCTCATCGGCGCGCTGATCGTGGCATCGGTGGCACCCGTAGTACGCTCAGCGCGAGTGGACCCGCGAGACGCAATGCGGGCCGAGTAGGGATCGGTTACAGCCAACGGCGATGATGCCCTACTGCTTGAGCCGACGAATCATCTCGCGAGCATCGGTGTTCGTGGAGTCGAGCCGGAGGGCGCGCCCGTACGCCAACAGCGCGTGCTCGCGATCATCGAGCTGCGCATAACCCTCGGCGACGCCTTGTGCCACACCGCTCGACGCCGGGAATACCTCGGCATTGAGCTTGAAGAGCTCGAGTGCGTCGCGCGGGCGACCTTGCGCGAGGGTCCACCGAGCGAGCGCGTCGAGCTGCCACGACTTGAAGTTGTACGCGCCCGGCTGTGTCGCGCGAAGCGCTTTGTACACTTTGACGGCCGACTGCACACCATTCGCGACGAGGACCTTGCCGACCGTGTCGGCGATCGAGGGAGGCGTCTGGCCCGTAAAACGCCGGTTCAGAAAACCATCACGTTGCGCCCTGAGCTCGAGAATGACGTCGACGCTGTCGCTCAGCACGGTCGTCGCGGGATCGTAATCCGGATTGAACTTGTTGGTACCGGCGATGCCGAAATCCTGGCGATTGATGCGGAGTTGCGCCTCGAACGCCGTCCCGGCCTGTCCAGTGTTGGGCGTGACTTCCGGCGGTAGAACGACGCGGACGGGCATCGTGATGGGGCGACTAACGCCGTGGAGCGTCAGCGTGCCATGCATAACGAGGCCATCAGCCGAGCGGTCGACACGATCACTCTCGAACGCGATCGTCGGAAAGTGCTCGGCGTCAAAGAAGTCCGGGCTCTTGAGGTGTCTGTCCCGAAACGACATGTCTGTGGTGAGACTGGCGACCTTGATGATGGCGCTGACCGACGACCGCTCGGGAGCCGCGCTGTCGTAGACGATCGTCGCAGTATAGTCCGTGAACCGCCCCCGCACCTTCACGGCGCCGAGGATACGCGACACGAACTCGATCGTGGAATGCTGGGGATCGACGGCGTACGACTGCGCGAGCAATCGAGACGGTGTCTGGGCCATCGGACGAGCCGGCAAGAGTGCAGTCGCCACGAAGGCCAACGAGCGGAAGACCGCGGCGTATCGGCTCGGATGCATGAGCGCTCCGTTTGAGGGGGGGCGGTGCCGCACAATGCTATGCCACCGAGCGCTGCTCCGGGATGGGGATTATGTGGGGGAAGTATTCGAGCAGTGTAAGCTTGCCCGAGATATCGCGACCTTACACGAGGTCGTGGAAGCAGTTCCTGATGGGCACCGCAAGATCCTAACGAGCCGGAACAGCGCGCTCTATCAGGCTACTGCGGCGGTCTCGGGGATGGCTTGTTCTTCGCCACTCACGGCGATGGCTTCGGCCA
>JAJKIR010000050.1 GCA_021154325.1 Gemmatimonas sp. | reverse complement strand
GTCGTTAGGCAGTGGGGCCAGTCGATCGAATCGAAGGACCGCTACACCCTGGGTCACTGCGAGCGTGTCGCGGACTACACCTGCGCGATGGCCAAGGAGCTCGGCTTCGACGGTCAGACGCTGTTCTGGATGCGGATCGGCGCGATGCTGCACGACGTCGGCAAGATCGTCGTGCCGTCTGACATTCTGAACAAGGCGGCTCCGCTCACACCCGACGAGCGTGCGATCATCGAGCGCCACGCGTCTGCCGGCGCCGATCTGCTCAAGGACGTCGAGTTCCCGTGGGATGTCCTGCCGATGATTCGGCATCATCACGAGCGGTGGGACGGCGCCGGATACCCGGACGGATTGTCCGAGGGCGCCATTCCGATCAGCGCGCGGATCCTCTGCGTCGCCGATGTGTACGATGCCCTCACCACGCACCGCCCGTATCGCGCCGCATACTCATCGGAGCAGGCGCTCGAGGCGATGCACGCCGATCGGGGCCGCGTGTTCGACCCTGACGTGCTGGATCGATTCGCGCGGATCGTGCAATCGCTGCCCGCTCCCCTTGCCTTTCCACCGACGGCTCCCGCCGCGCCACAACCGGGCACGAAGCCGATCGTGTCCCCCTTCGCCGCATGATCGCACCCAACGGTCCATCCCATCGCCTGCGCGTCGCCATCGTCGATCATGGATCGGACGGTGTCGCCAACGAGTTGCGCGTCCTCTTGCGTGATGTGAGAGCCGTGGAGCTCGTGCCCGCGCTCGCGCCTGACGAGACATCGGGCGAGACTGCGCGCGCGGCGTGGACGGCGCCAGAGATCATCGTTCTCGCGTTAGGCGCGGCGGTGGAGCTGGGAATGGCGATGATGTCTGCGCGGCGGGCCGTGCCGGAGGCGGCGACCGTCGTCGTTGTGCCCTGGTTCGAGGAAGCGCTCTTCCTCAGCGCGATTCGCATGGGCGCCGAGGACTGCGTCACGGCCGCCCAACTCGATACGCCAGGCTTGCTGCGCGTGTTGCTCGTCGCCGCCGAGCGCCATCGCCTCACGTCGTCGCTGCGCGCCGCCGCGTTCACCGACGAGCTCACCGGCCTGTACAATCGCCGAGGATACGTCACACGTGCCGGCACCCTGCTCAAGGTGGCCGAGCCGAAGACGATCTGGCAGATCTTCTTCGACGTCGATGAGCTGAAGATCATCAACGACACCTTCGGTCATTGGGCCGGCGACCGCGCCCTGATGGAGCTTGCGTCAGTGCTTCGCCAGGCATTTCGGTCGACCGATATCGTCGCGCGCGTCGGTGGCGACGAGTTCGCGGTGCTTGCGACGGCGCCCGCCGACGCGGCGCCGGAGAGCTGGACAGCGCGATGGCGTGAGCCGCTCGTCGCCCTCGCGACGCGGAAGGACCTGCCGCTCTCGGTCAGCGTCGGCCTCGCCCAACCGGACGAGAACGGTCAGATGACGCCCGAGGATCTCCTCACCCGAGCCGACATGACGATGTACACGGCCAAGCGCCTGCGCAAAAAGCTCGGCGACTCCCGAGGACCGCGCATCTCGGGCCCATTCGGGCCGATAAGGGCCGGGATCAGTCCATAACGGAAGTCCATAGCTATCAGTCCATAGTTATCAGGTACTAAGGAACGAAGCGTTGATAGGGTGAGACCCCATCAACGCTTCGTTCCGAACTCCCTGATAGCTATGGACTATGGACTGATAGCTGCCGTTATCAGTTGTCCGCGTCCACCTGCTTCTCGCCGATCTTGCGCTGAGCTTTGCCCTTCAGCTCCTCGGCCTTCCCCTTCAGCTGCTCGCTCGTATCGCCGGTTATCCCGCCAACTGTGTTGCGAACGCGGCCCTTTGCCTGGTCCACGAGTCCTTCGCCCTGGTTCTGCAGCCCGTCTTTGGTGAGATCGTCGGCCATCGTCATCTCCTCGATGCTGGGCTGCCCTCGCCTCCACCCAGAAAGCGACATCCCTTGCAGCCCACGCTGGACCAAGGGCAAGGCATGTGCCCCATTTGTTCACCATCGTGGAGCAGCCTGGACTTGCGCCGATATATATCGTGATATATCGTACTTCCATGTCAAGATATATCTACGGTATATCGCCAAAGGAGAGCTCTATGTTCGGCGCGCTTTTCGATCTCGGTGAGCACGGGCGTGGCTGTGGCCAGCACGGTGCGGGGCATCAACGCGGGCGCTGGGGATTCGAGGGGTTCATGGCGGACTTCTGGGGACCCGGTGGCGGGGGACCGCGCGGCCGGGGATGGAAAGGGCGTGCTGGTCGCGTCTTCGAGCAGGGCGACCTCAAGTACGTGATCCTGCGGCTCCTCGCCGAGAAGCCGCGGCACGGCTATGAGATCATCAAGGAGCTCGAGGAACGCTTCGGCGGCGCGTACGCGCCGAGCCCTGGCACCGTCTATCCAACCCTCACCATGCTCGAGGACCTCGGCTACGCGCGCGCCATGCCCGAAGAGGGTGGGCGGAAGATCTACGAGATCACCGACGCAGGCCGAAAGCACCTCGAGGAGCACAGCGCAACGGTAGACGACATCTTCGAGCGGATCGCCAAGTTCGTCGAAGGGTTCTTCGACGCACCGATGGCCGACCTCAAGCGATCCTTCGGCAACCTTGGCCGAGCGACGTTCTATGTCGCCTCTCGCGCCCCGAACGATCGTGAGCGGATCGGCCGCATCAGCGAGATCCTGAAGAGGGCCGCCTCGGATATCGAGCGGCTCACTCAGGAGGACGCCGCCGCAGGGAAATCCCCGCCGGCCGGATCCGGCACGGCCGGGGGTGGGGGCGAACCGCCGCAGCCGTAGGCACTACCTGCGGCTTTACCGGCCTCTCCACCCCGCTAGATTGGATCTTGGGTCACGCCACTCGTGCGTGACCCATTTTTGCGTTGCAGTGTTCCGGAGATCACTTCAAGCTCCGGTCTGATTGCGACGGGACTCGGCGGGATGATCCCGCCATACTCGATGACTGCAGAACCCCTTCGAAATGGCGGCGCTCGCGCTGCCACTGAGGCCTCAGCCAAAACAGGGCAGGAGGCTTCCCTTCCGGTGACACCCAGAGAGCCTCCGCCAGGTGGCAGCGGCCTTTTCGCCGCGGTCCGCCGCCCTCATCGGCCTGGGCCAGAGGCCAAGCCCACCGGCCGCCGCCTCGCCGGCCTCTCGCTGATCGCCCTCGGCATCGTCTTCGGCGACATCGGAACGAGCCCGCTCTATGCCCTGCGTCAATGCTTCGACCCGGAATACGGGCTCGAAGCGTCGCAGCTGAACGTCTATGGTGTGCTGTCGCTGATCGTCTGGCTGCTCATCTTCGTGGTGAGCATCAAGTACATCGTCTTCATCATGCGGGCGGACAACCGCGGCGAGGGTGGTATCCTCGCCCTGCTCGCTCTGCTCCTGCAGCAGGAGCGCCGGTCGGTCGATCGTCGGCGGCGGATCCTCCTCATCTCGTTAGGTCTCTTTGGCGCCGCCCTGCTCTACGGCGACGGGATGATCACGCCAGCGATCTCAGTGCTTGGCGCGGTCGAGGGAATCCAGGTGGTGCACCCGCACCTCTCGGAATCGTTCACGGTGGTGCTCGCGCTGGCGGTTCTTCTCGCCCTCTTCGTCTTTCAGCGCTTCGGAACCGCGCGCATCGGCGGCACCTTCGGGCCACTGATGGCGCTCTGGTTCCTCACGATCGCGGTCCTCGGGACGGCGGAGATCGCGCGCGAGCCGCGCGTCCTCTTCGCGCTGAATCCCTGGTACGGGCTGCAGTTCTTCATGGCGAACGGCAAGACGGGCTTCCTCGTGCTCGGCGCGATCGTGCTCGCCGTGACGGGAGCTGAAGCGTTGTACGCGGACATGGGGCACTTTGGGAAGCGGCCGATCCGACTGGCCTGGTTTGCTCTCGTCTTTCCGGCGCTCCTGCTGAACTACTTCGGGCAGGGCGCGCTCGTGCTGCGCGATCCGTCGGCGGCTTCGAATCCATTCTTTCTGCTCGCGCCGAACGCAGTGCTCTGGCCGCTGGTGGTGATCGCGACGATGGCGGCGGTGATCGCATCGCAGGCGCTGATCTCGGGCGCGTTCTCGCTGACGCAGCAGAGCGTGCAGCTCGGCTACTCGCCGCGCGTGACCATCGTCCACACCTCGCACTCCGAGGCGGGGCAGATCTACATCCCGGAGATCAACAACGCGTTGATGGTTGGCTGCCTGCTGCTCGTCGTCGCGTTCCGCAACTCCACCGCGCTGGGTGCCGCGTACGGCATCGCGGTGACCGGCACGATGGCGATCACCTCGATTCTCTTCTACGTCGTCGCGCGGTCGCGATGGAACTGGTCGCTGCTGCATATCGGCACGCTCACAATCGCCTTCCTGTTCGTCGACCTGTCGCTGCTCGCCGCCAACGCCATCAAGTTCGAGCATGGCGGCTGGGTACCGGTTGCGATCGCCATCGTGGTATTCACGCTCATGAGCACGTGGAAGAAGGGCCGCATGATGCTGAACGAGATTCTGCACGCCGGATCACTGCCGTTGAGCCTCTTCCTCGACGATGTCGAGCGGAGAAAGCCGCCCCGCGTCGCCGGAACGGCGGTCTTCATGACCTCGTCCGCTGAAGGAGTGCCGGTGGTGCTTCTGCACCATCTCAAGCACAACAAGGTGCTGCACGAGCAAGTCGTGCTGATGTCGATCCTGTCGGAGGAAGTGCCGGAGGTGCCGGAGGACGAACGCGTCGGCGTGGAGCGCCTCGAGCAGGGCTTCTATCGCGTGACGGCGCGCTACGGCTTCATGGAGACGCCGGATGTGCCTGAGGTGTTGACGATCGCCAAGGCGCAGGGGCTCCGCGCACGCGCGCTCGACACGACGTTCTATCTCGGTCGTGAGCAAATCATCATCGCCGATCGCGAGCGGCGCGGCCGTGAGCTCTCACCGCGCCCCGGCGTGCGCCGCGCGCCCGAGCGAGCAGAAGGCGCGCCGCGTCCGATGCGCCTGGCGCGCTGGCGGAAGCGTCTCTTCGTGGTGATGACCCGCAACGCCCGCTCGGCCACGGAGTTCTTCGGCATCCCACCGAACCGCGTGGTGGAGCTCGGAGCACAGGTAGAATTCTGAGTTATCAGTTATCAGTCCATAGTTATCAGGGAATGAGGAACGAAGCGTTGATTTGGTGCACCTCTCCCCATCAACGCTTCGTTCCGAACTCCCTGATAACTATGGACTATGGACTGATAGCTTTTTTTCGAGTGATGATCAGCGCGTTGCCGACGGTGCGTTCTCCGGTGGAGTCGGACGGGTGATTCACGATGCGGCCGCGGAGGACGAGAGTCGTCGAGCCGCCGCCGTCGAGGTTCAGGCCTTGAGCGACGCCTAACGACTGCATCAGCGCCGCGAGCTCGGCGAGCGACATCCCGGAGCTCGACTCGCTCCGGCCGTCCACCGTGATCAGGTACAGCGTGGTGCTGTCGCGCGAGAAGCCGACTGCGGTGCGCGGGTGACGCGTGACCGAGAACCGCGGGAAGGTGCCCTCGAGGCGATCCACGCTGTCGGCGATGCTCCGTCCGTCGACAACGAGCCGTGGCCACCCACCCACGAGCGCGCACAAGCGCCCCCGCCTCGGCGAGAATGCGAGGACCACGCGCAAGGGCGCGCCTGACGCGACCGAGCCGGCGAGACGTCGAATAACCTCTGCCGCGGCGCCGGAGCCCGAGAGCACCGCGTGGTCCGGCGCGATCGCCAGACCACCGCCTGTCTGCGCGGGCGCCGTGGCCTGGAGCGACAGCGTGTCGCCATTCCGGGCGACGACGCGGAAGGGAATCTCGACAGTCGCGCGTGCCGCCGAATCGTTAGGCGTCGCACCGTAGGCGGCGGTGTAGAGCACGGTCGCGTCGCCGCGTGGCCGGAAGTTCACCGCGTCGAGCGGGAGCACCGCGACGGCCGGTGGCGGCGTAAGCACGGCGCCGGAGAACGCAAACCGCTCGATCTGCGGATGCCCGTCGCAAGTCATCGCGAACTGCGAGTGGATCGTATGCAGCGAGTCGAAGGGCGAGTCGGTAAGCGGAACGGCCTTGAGCACCTCGCCGTTCACAACCTGGTTGTTCTCATTCTCGCCGGTCTTGAGGTCGAAGAAATCCGCGTTGACCGCTGCGAACACCGGCATCCCGCCGTTCGCTCTGCGCCCTACCATCGCACTCGTCCGCTCGCGCCCGCGCAGCGAATCGAGCGCGTGCACCGCCGCGACGGCGAGATCGCGCCTCCGCAAGTCGACCTCCACGACGTGAATCGTGAACGGACCCTGAGTGGCAACGAGGCGACGGTGTACCACGCCCGGCGCCACCCGTTCGGTGCTGACCGAATCGTAAGGCAGCCCCGTCGGCTGGCGGAGCGCCGGCTGGCCGGCGCAGCCCGCGATGACAATAGCCGCCGCGGCGACGACACTCGTTCGCCTCATCTTCGCCGTTCTCCGTTCATTAGTAGATCCAGAACTTGCGAGAGCTCTCCTGGAACTCGCCTGCCTCGCGATTCCATTTCGCGAGGAGAGCGTCCACCGTTCCCTGCTCGATGGCTGAGCGCAGCTCGTCGGTGCCGGCGAGACGCTCGATTGACGGACGCCACTGCCAGTCCGCGCGATGGTGAACGTAGATGGCGCGGAGCAGGCGCACGCCTACTTCGACCGGTCGCAGCGCGTTCCGATCGCTGACCGACAGCTCGATCATCGGAATCGTCTTTCCACCGAACTTGAAGCCGCTCTCGATGGTGCGCGACGTCGAGTCGAAGTGGACACCGGGAAGAGCCAACGCGTTCATCTCGCGAGCGATCGCACCCGCGTCGCTCAGCCATTCCGCGCCGATCAACTGAAACGGCTTGTCCGTCCCACGACCTTCGGTTGTGTTCGTCCCCTCGAAGAAGACGGTCCCCGGGTACAGCGCCGTCGCGTCGAGTGAGCGGAGATTCGGCGACGGATTCACCCACGAAATCCCGGTCTCCTCCCACCACATCGAGCGTCGCCAGCCGCGCATCGGCACCACGGCAATGTCGGCCTTCACCTGTCCGGTGCCGACGAGATAGCGCAGGAGCTCGCCGGGCGTGAGGCCGTATCGCAACGCAACCGGATACTGTCCGACGAACGACCGAAATCGCTCCTCGAGGATATTGCCTTCGACGCGATCGCCACGAATCGGATCGGGCCGATCGAGCACGATGAACTTCTTGCCGAGCTTCCCCGCGGCATCCGCGGAGAGCGCCATCGTCCACTCGTAAGTGTAGACGCGCGCTCCGACGTCCTGGATGTCGTAGACGAGCACGTCGACGTCGCGGAGCATCTCGGCCGTCGGCACATTGGTCTGACCGTAGATCGAGTAGATCGGTACTCCGGTCGCGGAATCGGTCGTCGACGAGACGGATTCACCCGCCTGAGCGGCGCCGCGCAATCCATGCTCCGGGCCGAACAGTGCCGTTAGGCGGACGCCCGGTGCACGGTAGAGCAGATCGATCGTGCTCCTGCCACGACGATCGCGGCCACTCTGGTTGGTGATCAGCCCGACGCGCTTTCCGCGCACGAGGTGTAGCGAGTCGCTGAGCAGCACCTCGATCCCTGGCGCGACGCCGGGCTGTATCGAGGGAGCAGCGCTCGCTACCGGTCGTTGCGCCGCGCCGGCGCACGCGCTGGCCGCGGCGACGGAGAGAAATGCGAGTGTGAAACGCGTCAGTGTCGGTCCTCGGTGCTGCGATCCCGGCCGACGCGCTCGCGATCAGCGGCGCGCTGGGAGCGTCACCGAATGGTGCACACCGTCACGCAGAATGTCGAGTTGCGAATCACGGAGGCGCGGGAGGGCGACCGTCACTTCGTCGGAGCCATCATCCGCGCGAACGCGGGATCCGTCCACGGACAGCACGACATCTCCGGGACGAAGCGCGCTCGCCGCCCATTCTGGCACGTCGATGACGAGGAGGCCGCGATCACTTCCCTTGCCCAAGTACGCGGCGAGCTCCTTCCCCACGGGCACCATGCGCAGCCCGGCGATGTTCAACGCCGAGGGATTCTCACCGCGCTCGCGCCCAACGGCGCTGACGACAGTGGTGGCGCGGCTGCTGTCATCGAGAAGCACGGACGTGAACGGCATCTTCATTGGTGCGACGCGGCGCAACCGGCTTGGCTCCAGCGGCTCGATGCGAATGGGTTCGATCGGCTCGACGCGAATGCGCTCCATCGGCTCCGCGCGCTTTTTCGGGAGATCCTCGTCGTCCTGCCACTGGCGCGAACGGTTGAGCCCACGTCCTACGCCCTCCAGCGCACGTCCAGCGCCGCTCATCGCGCGCTCGATTGCGGTGCGCACCTGCTCACCGATGACCGCGCCGTCGAAGTCGAGCGGCAGAGCACCCGGCATCATCCCCATGCCCATTCCCATACCCATTCCGTCACCGCTGATGATGAAGCCACGACGGCGGGGCAGATCGGAGGCGCGGGCGACTCGGAGTCGGACCGTGCGGTAATCGCCGTTGGCGTAGACGCGCAGGTCGACGTTGTCACCAGGGTGCAGTCGTGACACCTCGCGCTGCAGGCGCCGGATCTTGGAATTGCCAATGAATTCGTCGCCGGAATCATCTTTCCCGACGCGCAGATCGACGTCGTCGATCGAGGCGATCCGGTTGCCTTCCTCGATGCCGGCGCGCGCCGCCGGACCCGAATCGTCGACGAACATGACGAGGATGCCGAGTGTATCGCGGCGACTGTTCGTGGCGCCGATTCCGAGGCCGAGCGTTGGCCGCTCGTTGACCTCACTTCGCGAAACGCGCCGGCGCGTGTAGAGCGAATCGGAATCCGCGGTTCTGAGGTGCACCGTCCGCGTGCGACCCTCGGAGTAGACGCGCAGGTCGACGTCGTCGCCCGGGCGGAGCTTGCTCAACTCTCGCGACAGGCGCCGGCTCATCGCGTTACCGACGTCGAAGTCGCCCGCGTCATCGGGAGAGATGCGAAGACTGACACCGTTGACCGAGGTGATGCGATCACCCTCCTGAATGCCCGCCCGGTCCGCGGGCCCGTTCGTCGTCACGGAAGTAACGAGAAGCCCGAGCGTATCGCGGCGGCTCGTCGAGCCTCCGGTGCCGAGGCCGAGTACGGCGCGCGGCTGATCGTCGCCACCGCGCAGCGCACCCACCGACGGGCCAGAGTAGATGCGAGCCGTTTGGGCCGATGCCCCCGCGGCCGCAATCGAGGTTATGAGGAGGGCGGAGGTGAGAAGACGGTGCGGTTGCATACGGCCTCGAGAACGAGTGTTGAGGTGGGTGCATCATTTCTGACACACGCCGAGGCCGGGAGGGTTTCCGGCGGGAGGGGGGAATTACCTTCTTACTGTATGTCTTCGCCAACCAAGATGACCACCCCCCAGAGCGAGCCTCAGCAGCAGGCGTCGACACCCGACCTGCATGCGTTCGCGCACCATTGGCAGGACGAGGCGGACGCCGCGTTTCTCTATCGGCTCCTCTCCGAGGCCGAGCCGGACGCGAAGAAGAAGGACCTGTATCGGCGTCTGGCGGAGGTCGAGGACCGGCACGTCGAGATCTGGGCAAAGCTGCTCGACCAGCACGGGCATCCCGTTAGGCCATTCCGGCCGAGCGCTCGCACGCGGCTGCTCGCCGCGCTCGGCAGGATTTTGGGACCGAACTTTCTCCTTCCAATGCTGCTGGCCGAGGAAGGACGCGAGGTGAAAGGCTACCTCGACATGCACCGGAGGACGGCACGGGGCGTGGCCGGCCGCGGCGAGGCGCTGACGTTGGCGCGCGAGTCGGCGGAGCATGCCACGACTCTGAACCAGATCTCCGGCCGAAAAGGCGAGCCCTGGCATCGCATCGAGTCCGGTGGCTTCCTGCGCAATGTCGTGTACGGCTTCAACGACGGGCTGACCGCGAACTTCGGTCTGGTGGCGGGCGTGATCGGCGCGTCGGCGACGGAGGCGCACCACACGGTGATTCTCGCCGGCGTCGCCGGCCTCATCGCGGACGCACTGTCCATGGGGTCGAGCGGCTACCTCGCGGCCAAGAGTGAACAGGAGGTCTACGCGAACGAGATCGCGATGGAGCGCGACGAGATCGCCTTGATGCCGGAAGTCGAGCGGGACGAGCTGGCGCTGATCTACGAGACGAAAGGCATGAGCGCGGAGAGCGCTCACGCGCTGGCGACGGAAGTGATGGGCAATCCCCAGCGCATGCTCGAGGAGCAGGTGCAAGAGGAGCTGGGCATCGGTGAGCCACACATGTCACCGTTGCGGGAGGGCTGGGTGACGGGAAGCGCGACGGCGGTGGGGGCGTTCATCCCGGTGCTGGCGTTCCTGATCTGGAGCGGCACGACCGCGGTCGTCATCGCGTTCATTGTTTCAATGGCGTCGCACTTTCTCGTGGGAGCAGCGCGATCGATCTTCACCGGCCGCGGCGTCTTCCGATCCGGACTGGACATGTTCGTCGTCGGGCTCGGCGTCGCCGTCGTCGGCTACTTCGTTGGTGATTGGATCAGCGGGGTTCTCTGAGGAGGCCGTCAGGGGACGGGCCGCGCTGAGGTGTCTCCCGGTTAAGTTCCGACGATTCGTCATCCCAGCCGCACCTCACTCATCATGCACAAACTCTCAATTCTCGTACTCGCGTTCTCGTTCGTAGCGTCACGCTCCGCGGCGGCGCAGGCCCCGGTGCAGACGATGCCCGTGCCGATCATCGGCGTAGGTGGCGGGATCAGCATCCCGGCCGGTGGCTTCGCCAAGGATCGGCAGCCCGGGTTCAATCTCGACGCGATGGTGGAGTTTCGCACGCCGAGCGAGCCCCTCGGACTCCGCGGCGAGGTGCTCTATCAGTATTTCGGAAAGGATCAGAACGCGCCGAACGCGACGACCGCGAACACGGTGGCATTTCTCGTCAACGTCGTGTACCACGCGCCGAAATCGCAGGTGCGCCCGTACCTCATCGGCGGCATGGGCCTGTACCACATCTCCGACAACGGCAACAACGCCGGCTTCAACGTCGGTACGGGCGTGTCGATTCCGCTCACGGGCATGGGCGCATACGCTGAAGCACGCGTCCACTTCGCGCTCGCTCAGGGGCCGTCGTTCGTGACGGTGCCGATCACGTTCGGGATAACGTTTTAGTCCGGTGATTGGTGGCTGGTGATTGGTGATTGGTGGAAATGGAATAGGCCGGCGCTTTGCGCCGGCCTTCCGAATTCACCACTCACCAACCACCAACAACCAATCACCGCTCACACGACCACGTTCAGCAGTCGCCCCGGTACATAAATCACTTTTTTGGTCGTACCGGTTGCGAATTTCTTGATTCCGGGATCAGCCATTGCGGCGGCGAGAGCTTCCTCCTGACCGGTCCCAGTAGCAACCCGGATTGTACCGCGGAGCTTGCCGTTCACCTGGACCGCGATTGTGACGAGCTCCTCGGCCGCCAGCGACGCATCGTACGCGGGCCAGCCCGAATCGAAGATGCTCATCCGGCCGCCGAGCCGCTCCCAGAGCTCCTCGGCGATGTGCGGAGCGAAGGGTGAGACGAGCTGCACGAGCGGCCGCACTTCGTCGACGTGCGGCGTCCGCTCCTTCGCGCGAAGCACGTTCATGTACTCCATCATCGCCGCGATGGCGGTGTTGTACGACAGCCGCGGCACGTCCTCGGTGACCTTTTTGATCGTCTGGTGGAGCTTGCGGAGCACGCCGTCGTCGGCCGCGCCGTCGCGGCGCGCGTCGACGGCGCTCACCCAGAGCCGATCGAGAAAGCGCCTAACGCCAGCGATACTCTGATCGCGGAAGTCGCCGCCTTCCTCGTACGGGCCCAGGAACATCAGATACGTGCGGAAGCTGTCGGCGCCCCAGCGCTCGATGTACTGATCGGGAATGACGACGTTGCCCTTCGTCTTCGACATCTTCGCGCCTTCACGGATGATATGCCCGTGGGCGCGGAACTTCGTGAACGGCTCCTCGAACTCGAGATGTCCCGCGTCGTGGAGCACCATCGTCACGAAGCGCGAGTAGAGCAGATGCAGCACGGCGTGCTCGTTGCCGCCGATGTAGGAGCTCACCGGGAGCCACTTCTTCAGCATCGCCTCGTCGAACGGCTTATTCTCGACGTCGCTGCTCGGATAGCGGAGGAAATACCAGGCGCTGTCGAGGAAGGTGTCGGAGACGTCGGTCTCGCGCCGCGCGTCGTGGCCGCAGCTCGGGCACTTCACGCGGTACCACGACTCCACGCGCGCCAGCGGCGAGACGCCGGTGTCGTCCGGCTTGAAGTCCTCGACGTTAGGCAGGAGGACGGGAAGGTCCTTCTCCGGCACCGGCACGACGCCACAGCGATCGCAGTAGATCACCGGGATCGGCGGGCCCCAGTAGCGCTGCCGCGAGACGCACCAGTCGTGCAGCCGGTAGTTCACGATCGGCTTGGCATGACCGTGGCGCGCGAGCCAGGTGACGATCGCGTGCTTCCCTTCCTCGACCGTGAGGCCGTTGAACTGCGCCGAATTGACGAGGTGCGCGTGCTCCGTGTCGACGTACGGCTCCTCGAGCGGTGGGTGCTCGTCGCGGTTCTGGGAGTCGACGTGCGCGGCATCCGCGGTGTGGCGCGACGGGTGCACCCCCCGCGGCGCGACGACGCGCACGATCGGCAGCCCGAACACTTTAGCAAACTCGAAATCCCGCTCGTCGTGCCCCGGCACGGCCATGATCGCGCCCGTGCCATATTCCATGAGCACGTAGTCGGCGATCCAGATCGGAATGGGCTTGCCGGTAGCGGGATTGATGGCATACGCGCCAGTGAAGACGCCCGTCTTCTCGCGGTTCACCTTCCGCGTGACGAGGTCCTGCTTCGACGTGGCCGCACGATAGGCCGCAACCTCCTCGCGCTGGTCGTCGGTGACGAGCGCGTCGACGAGCGGATGCTCGGGGGCGAGCACCAGATACGTGGCACCGAAGATGGTGTCCGGTCGCGTCGTGAAGACGCGAATGTCCGTCGCCATCGCGTTCAGCTCCGCCGTCGTCGCCATCACGTTCAAGCCGACCGTCGCGGCGGCGCCCATCTCCAGCAGGTCCATCACCCGGAACACGATCTCCGCGCCGTCGGAGCGGCCGATCCAGTTCCGCTGCGCCGTCTTGGTCGTCTCCGACCAATCGATCCAATCGAGATCCGCGAGCAGCCGCTCCGCGTAATCGGTGATGCGGAAGAACCATTGCTCGAGGAAGCGTTGCTCGACCTTTGCGCCGCAGCGCTCGCACGCGCCGGCGATGACCTGCTCGTTGGCGAGCACGGTCTTGTCGTTCGGGCACCAGTTCACCGCGGCGCGGCGGCGGTACGCGAGCCCGCGCTTATAGAGCTCGAGAAAGATCCACTGCGTCCACTTGTAGTACTCCGGATCCGTCGTCGAAAGCTCGTGGCGCCAATCGACCATCAGCCCGGCGCTCTTCAGCTGGCGCCGGAAGTTCGCGATGTTGCGCGGGATCAGCTCCGCGGGATGGATGCCGACTTTGAGCGCGTAATTCTCCGAGTGAATGCCGAAGGCGTCGAAGCCGATCGGCTCGAAGACCGTGTGCCCTTGGAGACGCTGGAATCGTCCATAGATGTCATTGCCCGTGAACGCGAAGAGATTGCCAACGTGCAGCCCCTCCGCGGATGGGTACGGAAACATCATCAGAGCGTAGAACGGCCGCGCACCATCGCGAAGATCGGTGTCGTTCGTTCCCCGCTCTTCCCAGCGGGTCTGCCACTTTTTCTCGACGACGGCAGGGTCGTAGCCGGACGGCTCGGTGGCCGAATCCGGAGTGGATTGCGTCACTTCAGTCATTTGCGAGACGAGACGGTGCGCTGTCAGGGGCGAGAGCCCGAGACGCCGTCCATGAGATGAGCGATTCCTTCATCGCAATGTAGGCGGACTCGAATGGCATCGCCAACCGCGCACCGCGCATGACGTCGATCACGATCTCGAGTCTCATCGGCCGCTCTCGTGGTGCGAGCGGCATCAGGGGCTCACTGCGCCGCCGCTACGTCTTCACCACTGGCGCGGCCGCGATCGTGCTGCTCGCCATCGTCGCGACCGCGGGAAGCATCGGCCTCAATCGCTCGATGACTCAGCAACAGAACGCGATTCTCACCGACGCGGCGCGCCGATCGGCGCTTCTCGTCGATCGAGTGCTCGCGGAGCGCTTGCGGCAAGTCGACCTCATCGCCTGGGAATCCTCCGTCATCAGCGCAGCCAGGAAAGGAACGGCGGCGTCGCGGCGCCACAGCCTGCCGCTGCAGACGATCTCCTCTCTGGAGGAGCGATTCAAAACCACGCGCTCGCAGCAGGTGGATTCCGCCGCACTCGAGTTCCTGCTCGACCTGCTCCCGAAGCTCGACATCGCCGAAGTCATGCTCACCGACCAGTACGGCTACAACGCCGTCGCAACGTCGCCGCCGACCGATTTCGTGCAGAGTGACGAGGCTTGGTGGCAGACGGCGTGGAAGGCTGGCGTGACCGACGCCGAGGCGGCAGAGGACAGGGCGACCGGCGAAACGGTAGTGGAGCTCGCCCGCGCGGTGCGCGACCACGGCCTGCGTGTGGGCGTCGTGAAGGCCAAGTTCGGCCTCGCCAACCTCGATTCCGCGCTTGTCCAGGCCGGCGTCGGGACGTCGCTGCGCGTCGACCTCGTCGACTCGGTCGGGCACATCATCGCTAGTTCGGCCGGTGGCAAGCGGTTTCAGTTCCTGCGCGGCGCGAAGGATCTGTCACGCGCCGGGTCCGACAGCATCCTGACCTTCGGCTCGGCAGACGAGCTCCAGCGCGGCGCCGTGACGAGCGCCAATGATGGCCACTGGCGGCTGGTCGCGCATGGTGACGAAGCAACCTTTGGGGCGCCGCTGATGCGCGCCCAGTTGGCGCTGCTCGCCGGAGCGGCCGTTGTGCTCCTGGCGCTCATCGGCGCACTCACGATCGTGAGCCGCTCGATCGAGCGCCGGATCACGTCTCCAGCGGCAATCCTGGCGGAGCTGGCCGAAGCAGTGGCGGCGGGCGACCTCTCGCGCCACGTCGATCACTCGGATACTGAGGACGAGATCGGCCGGTTGACTCGCGCCGTGGCGGCGATGGTCGGCGAGCTGCGCCGCCTGGCCGGTGCGCTCGGCTCATCGGCTCAGGAGACTTCGGCGATGTCCGCCGAGATCACTGCGGGAACGGAGGAGATGGCCGCTTCAGCCGGCGAGATCGCTCACACTGCGAGCGAGCTCTCGCAGCAGTCGACGGGAATGGCGCAGTCGATCCAGTCGCTTTCGACTTCGGCGGAGGAGCTCGTTCGCATCGCCGGCGATCTTCGCGACGGCGCGCACGAGGGTGTCGAGCGGAACGGCCATCTCCGCGTGCTGTCGCTCGAGAGCCGCTCCAAGCTGGACGAGAGCTCACGCGCGCTCGAGTTGCTGGCGAAAGATGTCGGGGCCAGCGCCAGCGCGATCGAGGGGCTGGCGAGCGCATCGCTCGAGGTCCGGAGCTTCGTGACTCTCGTTCAGAAGCTTGCGCGGCAGTCGAAGCTCCTGGCGCTGAACGCAGCCATGGAAGCCGCGCGGGCGGGGGAGCATGGGCAGGGTTTTGCCGTGGTCGCGAGCGAGGTCCGACGTCTGGCCGCCATGTCGTCCGAGGCGGCGCAGCGCACGGAGCAGGTGATGGGCGGTGTCTTGCGCGGTATCGACGACTCGCGTGCCTCGAGTGAGCGATCGGTGAAGGCCGTGCGACAGGTGCTCGATGCGACCGAACATGGCGTCCGCTCGTTCGCCGCCGTGGCAGAGGCAGTCGAGACGAACGAAGCGTGGACGACAGCGATCGAGCGCGCCGCCACGGCGGCGAATACGCTCGTTGCCGAGATCACGAAGCGATTGACGCAGCTGAGCAGCGGCACTGAGTCGTTCGCCGCGGCGATGCAGCAGGTGGCGGCGTCCAGCGAGCAGCAGAGCGCGAGCACGCAGCAGATCGCGGCCGCGGCCGCGGCGCTCTCACACGCAGCGGAGACTCTCTCCCAGCTCGTCGCGAATCTGAGACTCGAGTCCGCCCCCGCGAACGCTGGCGGGCCGCCGAGGCAGTCGCGCGAGCCGGAGCGGCAGGGTCCCAACGTGCTTGTCGGCTTCCCGAAACCCGCCACGGCGTAGCCCTTCCGCTCTGCCTTGCCGGTGGCAATATCAGCGGGAACTAATGTCGTGACATGCCGGATTGTGCCTTATCTACCGGCAACTCGCATTCACCCGTGGAGCTTTTGTCACATGCGCATCGCCAAGGTCATCCCTCTCTTTGTCGTCGGCACCGTCGCAGCTTGTGGCGGGGGTGGCGGTGACAACGGAGGAACAACCAATCCTCCCCCACCGGCAACAGTGAGCTCCGTATCGCTGACGAGGACCAATGTCCTCCTCAAGCCAACGGAGACGACGACTATCACGGCGACGCCGAAGGACGCGAGCGGGAACACGCTGTCGGGTCATGCCGTGACGTGGACGGTATTGCCGGCGACAGGCGTGGCAGGCATCACCCCAAATGGCGCGTCGGTAACGATCAGCGGCACGGCGAACGGAACGGCGACGGTGACGGCCATGTCGGATACGAAGACGGCGGACGTCCACGTGACCGTGAGCTCGAACATACCGACAGCCGCCGACGTCGACGTCGGCGCGAACGGCAACAACTTCACGCCGGCCGATGCCGATATTCTCTCGGGCGGCACGGTGACGTTCGCGTGGCATGGCGTGACGCACAACGTCACCTGGCTGACGACGCCTGCTTCAGTTGCGAACATCTCCGACCGGTCCACCGGGAGCGTAGGCGTGACGCTCAATCAGGCGGGAACGTACAACTATCACTGCACGATCCATCCAGGGATGGATGGCACGATCACGGTACACTGAACGGTGAACGGTGAACGGTGCACCGTTCACCGTTCACCTCCGATCAGCGAGGCTTGGGGCGCTCGTCGCGCTTGAAGAGAAACACCGCGGACTCGAGACGCGCCCCGCTGGCATCGGCGACCGCGAACTGGCCGCCCTCGTAGGCGCTCGACCCGGCGTAGCGGCCGTCCTTGGTCACGGCGTAGTAGCTGAGGTCGAAGTACGGGCGGCCGCGATCGTCGAGGAGGCGCTTCTCGGTCATCGCGATCACGCGTCGCATCACCTCGAGCAACGCCTCTTCGGGTGACTTCCCCTGGCGCATCAGCTCGACCGCGAGAAAGGCGCCGCACACCTTGATGTTGGACTCGCCGCGTCCGGTCGATCCGGCGGCGCCGACCTCGTTGTCGCAGTACTGTCCCGCACCGATGATTGGGCTGTCGCCCACGCGGCCGGGAATCTTCCACGAGATGCCGCTGGTGGTGGT
>JAJKIR010000049.1 GCA_021154325.1 Gemmatimonas sp. | reverse complement strand
TCGATCTGCGCGATGATCGTCTGCCGGATCACCTCGCGGAACAGCTCTTCCTTGTTGGGGAAGTACAGATAGATCGTGCCCTTCGAGAGCCCAGCGCGCTTCGCGATGTCCTCGAGTCGCGCCGCCGCGAGCCCACGCTCGCCGAAGATGGCGAGCGCGGCATCGATGATCTGCTGCGGTCGCTCCTCCGGCAGTCTGCGCCAGCGTGGCTCTTGTGAGGACGGCGAAATCGTCATGAATGCTTCTTTTATGACCGACCAGTCAGTAAACAGACTCGGCGTGGAGCGCGCGATCCGCTCTGAACCAGGAGCACTAACTCACTGTAAATAACTTACGGGTCAGTAATATCTCCGGTTGGGTACGCGGTTGCAACCCCTCGCGGCGGCAACAAACCGAGGGGCCGAAGCGCGCGTTACCTTCACCTGATGAAACGCGATAGAGACGGTTCCGAGGGCCAGGAAGCGGTCCGCCTCGACAAGTGGCTGTGGGCGGCGCGCTTCTTCAAAACGCGGTCACTGGCGACCGAGGCCGTCAACGGCGGCAAGGTCGAGCTCAACGGGCTGCGGCCCAAGCCGTCGAAGGACGTGAAAATCGGCGATCAGCTTCGCATTCGTCTAGGGCCCTTCGTGCACGCGCTTACGGTTCGAGCGCTCTCCGAGCGTCGCGGCCCCGCCGCGGCCGCCGCACTTCTCTTCGAGGAGTCGGCCGAGAGCATCGCCGCGCGCGAGCGGCTGCGCGAGCAACACCGACTCGCCCCGTCGACGCAGTACGAGGAGGGCGGCCGCCCGACGAAGAAGGACCGCCGAACCATGTCCGCGTTCGAGGAGCGCCAGCGCCGCCGCGGTGGATGATCTCGTTACTCGTTAGGCACGGCGCCGCTCAGTGAGCGCGCCACCTCACCCAGCGTCGCTGAGGCGATGCCGTGGCCGCCTTCGTACCGCACGAGCCGGTACCGGAACGCGTGCTCCCGCAGCCGTTGTTCCTCCACCTCGAGACGCTCGGCTGACAGGAACCGATCGCGCGAACCGAGGACGATCTGGATCGATGTCGCGCGAAACGGCTCCGCGGCCGGATCGACGTCCGGCGGCAGAAAGCCGCCCCAGAGAATGCTGTGCGCGGGGCGGATTCCGCCGCTCGCGATCCATCGCGCCGCCGTGGCTACGCCCTGCGAGAATCCCAACACGACGATGCGCGGCGGTGAACCGCGCTGCTCGTACGGCTGGAGCTCGCGCGCCGCGACGGCATCGAGGTACGACACATAATCGTTGATCTCGCTGAGCCGGTCCTCCTTCGTCATCCACGTCGCCCCGACGGGACGCTCGGCCGCCGGCGCCGCATCCAGGCCGACGAGATAGAATCGGTTCAGCGCTTCGGGCGCGATGATCTGCCGCGTTCCATCGTCGAGCGGCGCGAAGTGGCGTATGAAATCCGCGGCAAGCTGACCATATCCGTGCAACACGAACCAGACTTCCCGCGCCGTGCCGTCGCGCGGCCCGAGCGTGACGTAGCGCGCCGAACGCTCGACGGTGATATGGTGCTCCCGCGACCGATGGTCCGTCACTCTCCGGGCGGCCGTGCCCCGCGACGCGGAAATCCACGCTGCAGCGTCGGATTCCGGATGTCCTCGGGAAGCAAGTTCCATTGCTCCGGCGTCAATATCGCCTGCGCGCTCTTCACGGCGGCGAGATAGTTGTTTCGAGCTTGCTGAAGTCGCGGCTGGATGTTCGGGAAGACGGCGGCGAGATCCGCGCCTCCCGTGCCCTTCGCCAGCTGCTGCTCGACGTCGTTGATCAGTGTGTCGTTCTTTGCCGACAGCGAATCGGCGACCGCCTGCAATCGCGTCACCTGATCGTCGGTGAGGTGAATGGTGTCCTTGAGCGCGATGATCGCCGTGACGGGATTCGGCGCCACGCGGTTCACGATCGTGCGAATGTCGAAGTTGCGGCCGCCGCGAGCGCCCGCAGCGCGAGCGCCATTGATCCCTCGCAGCGTGCCCTCGAGCAGCTCGCGCTGCCGATCGGGGCCGAGCTGAAGCCGCGCCTGCACCGCGACCTGAAATGGCGTGCGGATTGCGGTGCGCCGCGCGGGATTGTCGCCGAAGCGATCGTTCACGGTGTAGATGAAGCTCTTCGTGGCCGGATCGAATCCTCGGACGTAGAGCAGCGTTGGATCGGCGCGATTGGGCTGGCCCCACCCCTTGAGATTGTCGGAGCCGTGCAGGAGTTGATCGAGACCCGCGAGCGGATTGATTGCGCTCACCGAGATCATCAAACGCCGCCCGAGCAAGGAGCCGAGATCGGGCCGGATGTTCGCCTGGAGATCGAGCGACGGCGTCCAGCTGCCGCGGCAGCTGTTCCGTCCCGCGACGTCGCCGATCTGCTTGAGCAAACACTCACGGGCGTCGCGCGGACCGGTGGCGAGAAGCCGCTGCATCCCGTTCACGAGAGCCGTATCGGCGGCGATGGCTGGATCAGTCGGATCGAAGACGAACGCGCGATCGTTGCGCGCCCCGTCACCATTGATGTCGCTGCCGACGCGCGGCGTGAATGGCGCGCCCGAAGTGAGACGCACCACCGATGTCAAATCCAGCCACGGCTTCACGAGCCAGGTCGTGGTGCCGACGACCGAATGCCGGCGCTCGAAGTCGCTCGTGCCCCAGGGGAACTCGTTCGGATCCCCCGCCGTCGTCGGCGAGCCGAAGCCTGCGCCGGCACCGCCGCCGCCGAAGCCGCCTGCGTTGTAGAACGAGGACTGGTCGAGCGACCGCGTGAAGGTGTACGAGAGGCTCCAGATGATGTCGTTTGGCGTGACGCCGTTCAACGACAGCGTCACCTGGCCCGTGCGCGACTGCAATCCCGAAGTCACATCTAGCACCTGCGCGTACTGCGAGTACTGTCGCGATGAAAGAAGGCTGATCGCACCCGTGGCCGGTACGATCTGCGAGGGATCGACGAAAACCGGCCGCGATCCTTCGGTGGTGAGGCTGAAGCGAGGCGTCGTCTGCAGGTTCAGATCGCGAACGCTGTACAGGTTCGTGCCAAGCGCGTACGAGAAGTCGAGGCTTGCGCCGAGCCGGGCGCTCACGCGGTGGCTGACGCCTAACGATCCGCGCCACGACCGGGGCGCACCGAAATCGGGCTCGAAGACCGTCACGTTCGGACGCTGATTCCCGATCACCGGCCCGCCCGATGCCGCCCCGTTCGCGCATTCAGTCGGAATCGCCGAAGGGTCCGACGCGTAGGTAGCCCAATCGGGAATGGGTACGCCGGCGCCGATGCACACGAGCTGCGTCTGGCTGTTCGGCAGGCCCGTGGCCGTGAGCGCGGACGCGAACATCGGCAGCGGAAAGGTGCCGCGAAACTCGCCGACTCCGCCCCGAATGATATAGGGCTGCGCACCGAAGCCACCGCCGGCGCCGCCAAATCCGCTCGCGGCCTCGCCTCCCCGTCCCGCGCCGCCGCCGCCGCGACCACCGCCACCACCACCGCGGCCGCCAAAGCTGCCGGCCGGAACCTGCCCACCCGCGTTGCCGCCGAGCATCCAGGTGAAGCCGACGCGCGGACTCGCGCTCACCTCTCTCGGAAACCCGTCTGTACGCCGGCCGAACAGCTGGTCGATCTCGGGATTGTACGCCGGACGTCCCTGGAAGTCCGACGCCTCTACGCGCAACCCGTACGTCACCTGGAGCGCTCGGCTCTGGCGCCACGTGTCGCCGAGGTAGATCGCGCTGTTGAGCCCCGAGCCGGTTCGCGACGTCGGCATCAGCGACCGCGTGAACATCGCCGGCTGGTTGTTCTGCAAATCGCTCAGCGAATTGAAGAGGAACGTACCGCTGCTGTTGAACGCGTTCATCGAGGAGAAGCTCGTGACGTTCACGAGCGCGCCGAGCTTGAACCGGTGCGCCGCGTCCGAGGACAGCCAGGAAAACTCGTCGCTCGCCTCGAGCTGGCCGTTCGCGCCATCCGTCGGGAGACCGGAGTTGCCGCCGAAATCGAGCTGCGTCACCGCAACCGTCGTGTCGCTGAAGCTCGAGGTCACGGTGACGCGCCCCTCGGGATCGACGAGGTATGGATTGGCGGAGTTGAGATTTCGCGAATATGTCCCGCGCAGCTCGTTCAGGAAGTTGCCGAACACCGAGGATAGCGCGAGCATCCCACCGCCGCCGCCGGCGTGCTGCGTTCCGCCATGACTGGGCAGGGCGAATGCCGACGTGCGAAACGCCTCCTGCAGGGAACCCTGCCAGTTTCCACGCACCATGAGCGAATGATCATCGCTGAGGTGATAGTCCACCCGCACGATCGCCGTCCCATTGTCCGACTGACGGTCGGTCGGGATAGACGGGATCGAGAGGGGAATTCCGTACGCGCCGACGATGTCGCGGAATCGATTTGCCGAATCCGGCTGCATCCCGAGGCGCTGCAGTGTGAGCGGATCCGCTGCGGTGATGGTCTGCAGCGGATCGAGTCGCCGGCGAAGCTGAACGGCGCCGAAGTAGAACAGCTTGTCTGGTATGATCGGGCCGCCGATCCCGCCGCTGATCTGATGCTGCGTGTAGCCCTGCCCGAAGGTCGTCGGCGTCGATTGATCGTCCGCGAACTCGAGATGGGGGTCGCGGAGCGCGTAGCTCAGCGAGCCACTCAGGGAATTGGTGCCACCGCGAGTGGTCGTCGCCACTTGCCCACCGGTGAATTGACCGCGCGCGACATCGTAGGTGTTCGTGATCACTCGCGTCTGTCGTACGGCCTCGGTTGGCACGTTGCTCCCACCGAGGAAGCTCAAACCATCCAGCGTCACCTGATTCTGATCGGGTCGCTGCCCCGCGACCGAGAACCCAGCCGCGGTTGAATCCGTGCCTGTGACGGCAACGACGCCGGGCGTGAGCGCGGCGAGAGCGGCGAGATCGGTGGGATCGATCGGCAGCCGCGTGAGCTGCTCGCCTGTTAGCGTTCGCTCAACAGAGCCTGGACCGGGACGATCGCCCTGGCCCGCCGGCGCGTTGCCGCGGACGACGACCGGTCCGAGCTGCGTCGCGACAGGATCGAGTCGCACGTCGGCGACGAGACGATCCTCGTCCGCCTGCCGAGCAAGTGTGAACGTCGCCGGCGCATAGCCCAGGTAGCGCACGCTCATCCGGTACGAGCCACCGCCATCCGGGAAGAGGATCGTGTACTGGCCCTTGTCATTCGTCGTGCGCGAGCGCGTGACACCCGTCTCCACAGATGTCGCGTCGACGCGGGCGCCAACTACGGGACTGCCATCGGGCGCCGTGATCCTGCCGGTGAGAATGTCGGTCGTGCTGCCGACCTGCGCGCGTGCCGAGCGCGAGCTCGCGGCGAGCGCGAGCGCGGCGAGCACGACGCCAATGTGACCAGATCGCCAACGGAACAGACGCATATGCATTCACTCATGGGCTCGACAGTGTGCGCGAGCAACCACCGTACCGGACCACGGTCGACGGACGGGAGCGCCGCCTGTTAATACAGACGGCGGCCGCGGACGTTGGGGGCCCGCGCTCAGCGGCTCGCCTTCGGGATGACGAGCTTCTCTGCCGTGTGCGTGGCGGAAAACCGCGCGACCTTGGTGTACGTGAGACCAAGGCGCTTCGCTTCCGCAAAGATTTCTGTATCCCGGAGTCCGGCCGTGCCCTTGGGGTGCACGACCCAGATGGCGCCGTCGCGCGCCATCGCCGCAGCCGCTTTCTCCAGGCGCGACAGCCCCGCGGCGTTCTCCGCCCCGAGGAAGATGACGTTCGATCTGGGAGCGAAGCGTCCGCTCACCACGCGCGCCGCCCGAGCGCGCAGCGACTCGATGAACCCGCTCGCATCGAGCGCGACAACGGACACCGTGTGCTCCGGCTTCACGTCCAGCTTGTCGATCAGCGACTTCGGCGAGCGAATCTTCTCCGCCCATTTCTCCGCCTGATCGCCGAGCACGAACGTCGCGTCACCGCCTTCGAAGAGCACGCGCAGTGCGCCGTTCGCACCGCTCACGCCGCGAATTGACGCGAGTGGAATCGCGAGGCGCATGCCGCGCTCCGTTCCACGCTTTTCGCCGCGGAAAAGGAGCTCGTCAGTCTCGAGCAGTGCCTTTCCCTCGTGCACCGCTTCACCGACCCGAAGCTGACAGCGCGCCTCCGCGCCCATGCGAACCCGCCGCGATCAGCGACGGGCCGTGGCGAGATTGGAGTGAGCGACCGTGAAGAGCTCGCGTTGCGTCGCGGCCTTCTCGAGCAGCTCCATCGCCTTCATGAGCTGGCGATCGCTTCGCAGATCGCGCCCCTTCGCTGCTGCGTCGCCGAATGCCATCCGCGCGACGCGCGTCTCGAGCTCGCGCGTCAGCAAGCGCGTCGCTGCACTCTCGAAGCGCGCCTCGATCGTCACGCCACGCGCGGCCAGGCGGCGGGTCAGCTCGGCCGTCCATTCGGGGGCCACTTTGAAATCACGCGAGACGCCGCGCTTCAGCTCGAACGCGTAGCTGTCCAACGCGCTCTGCACGATCTGCGCTTTCGGTGCGATCGCGCGGAGGAATTGCTGCTCGATCGTCGGCAGCGTGTCGTCCGTGACGATGACGTCCGGCGTAATGCCGCCACCGCCGTACACGGTGCGTCCCTCGTCGGACCTGAAGGCCGGCTTCGTCTTGCGCGCGGAGTCCGTCTCGAGCGAATCAGGATGCGTTTCGACAAACCGGCCGTCGGGCATCAGCTTGCGCTCGCGGTGAATCGAGCGGCCGCTCGGCGTGTACCACTTGCCCGTCGTCATCTTCAGGAAGTAGCCGCCGTCGAGGGGAAAGACGGATTGCACGAGTCCCTTGCCGAAGCTCGTCGTGCCGACGATCAGCGCGCGATCGTGATCCTGCAGGGCGCCTGCGACGATCTCGGTGGCAGACGCCGAGGAGCCATCGACCAGTACGACGAGCGGGATGTTGGTGCCGATGTGGGGTCCGCGTGCCCGCGCGACTTCGGTGGGCGAGTTACGCGCGCGCACGCTCACGATCTCCTGCCCTTCCTGCAGAAAGAGGCCGCTCACGGCGAGCGCCTGGTCGACGATGCCGCCGCCGTTGTCCCGCATGTCGAGCACGACGCCCTTCGCGCCCTGCTGCTCGAGCTTCTCGACCGCCACCGCGACTTCCTCGGCTGCGTTCTCGTTGAAGGTCTGCAGCGGGATGTAGCCGATGTTGTGGTCGTACAGTCCGGTGAACGCGACGGCGGGAATCTTCACGATGGCACGCGTGAAGCGGAGCTTGATCGGCTCAGTGACCCCAGGTCGCGAGTACGTGACCGCGACCTGCGAACCGGGATTCCCGCGCAGCTTCTCGGAGACTTTGTCGATCTCCCAGCCACGTGTGGACACGCTGTCGATCGCGATGATGCGATCGCCTTCCTGCACGCCGGCTTCCGCGGCGGGGGTGTTCGGGAAGACGCGCTGCACGCTCACGTCCGCGCCGGTCTGCTGCTCGAGCAACATGCCGGTGCCGCCGTAGCGCCCATTGGTGCTGCGATTGAAGGTGTCGCTCTCCTTGGGCGTCAGCAGCTCGCTGTAGGGATCATTGAGCTCGCGCACCATGCCGCGCGCCGCCTTCTCGAAGATCGCTCCGTCCTTGAGCGTGTCGACGTAACGCGTCTCGACGAGTGTGCGGACCTGATCGAAGAGTCGTGCACTGGTGCGAGTGGCGGGCGCTTGAAGGAGGAAGCCACCGGCGACGATCGGAACCAGGAGCAGCGTCGTAACGGCCGCTGTTCTCATTCGGGACATCGGTTGTTGGGCGGAGGTGAGAGAACGTGCGGCTGCAGGGGGGGTCAGGAATTCGGGCCTGCGGCGGAGCGCGACTGCACGAGTTGAGTGCACGGATGACGCATGCGAGCCGTGGCGGCCCGGGCATCGTCGACCGCGGCGGGCGTCGTCACGCGCTCGTTCGCGTACAGGACGCGACCATTCTTGGTTCGAACGGCGATGCGGCGCTGGCTGAGAATGTCGGGCGTCTGGATCGTCGTCGCGCCCCCATCGACGGCTGGCGGCACCGGAACCATGCCCCCGTAGCCGTACACGTGGCGCGTTGAGGTCGAGTCGGTCGGGAGGTTGGTCCCGACGACGACGAAAAAGCCAAGCACACCAACGCGCGGAAGGAATCGGGTCGACGCAAACATGGCCACGCTCCTCAGGGGCGACGAGTATTCGCCGGGTCGCTCAAGTTACGATTCGGCACACGGGATTGCAACGCACTCTTCCTCAGGCTACCCCCTTGAAGCGACGGGATTTACGGATCGCTAACACGCTGTCTCGCGACCCCGGCCCGCCACCGTACGGCTCGTCCCGCTCAGCGGACGGTCTGCAACTTCCAGAGTCCGTTCAGCATGTCGGAGGCGTAGAGTGCCCCACCCGAGAGCTGAACACCCCACACATATACGCGGGGAGTGCCGTCGGCGAGGCCACGGCCGATCTCGCGCCCCATCGCCCGCAGGTCGCAGCGGGTCACAGTTCCCGTCGTGACCTGCTGGGCCGGCGTGCAGCTCCCGAGGTCGCCGCGAACGTCGAGGGCACGAACACCGGCGTTGTAGAAGGCCGCATAGAGGACACCGTTCGTCTCGTCGACGGAGAAGTTGTGCGTCCCGGCGCCGGGCACGTGGTAGAAGGCGACCTCGCGCGGCGCCGTGAGGTCGGAGACGTCGAGGACGTGGATGTCGCCCGCCGAGCTGACGCCGATCTGCGCCGGACCGGCTTCCTCGCCGACGAAAGCATAACGAGAGCCGCTCACGGCGTCGTGCAGCCACCAGATGTTGTGAGCGTCGCCACCGATGGTCGCGACGCCGCCCAGTACCACCGGCGCCGACGGCGTGCCGCCATGCCCACCGCCACCGAGGTCCCAGATCTCGATCCCCGCGTTCCAGAGCGCGACGAAAAGCAGCCCATCGCGGAGAAACGTGTCGTGTACGAATGGCGCGGTGCTTGGCACCGACTTCACGAAGATCTGTCGGGGATTCGCGGGATCGGCGAGGTCGACGATCACGATTTTCGATTCCGGGGACGGGCCACCGTTCAGCGCATCGACGGCGAGGATCGCGTAGAGATGACCGGCGACGCGACCCACCTCCGCCGTGTGGACGCCATTGAATGTCTCTGGCGTGGCGAGCCGCGCGAGCTGGTGCGGGTGTACCGGGTCCGCGAGATCGAAGATGACGAGCGAGCCATTCGTTCGCTCCGTGGCAACGATGAGGAGCGTGCCGTCGTCAGTCACGGCATTGTCGCCTAACGTGGTCGCACCGCTCACGATTACCGAGTCGAGCAGGGTGGGCTGCGAACCCGTGACGTTCCAGATCGCGACGAAATTTCCCTGCTCGCTGCGGAAGCCCCACGTCGTGGTGTACGCTATGCCCTGGTGGACCGCGACCTCCGCGGTGTAGCGGCTATCGACCAGCCCGCAGCCGCTGACGACGAGCGCGGTACCGCCTGACGAGGCGCCGCCGCCGTCGAGCGCGCACGACGCACGCGCGATCGTGCCGGTGCTCGTGTCGAGGCAGCCGGTGAGCGCGAGCGAGAAGAGAACAAGCGCATGAAGGAGGCGGTGCGGACGCGTCATGAGAAGCAGCGACTCCTTCCAGGGTGAGTGTGCGGCGATGCGCGCTCCATTCCGCCAAAGCTGTCGGATGCTACGCCATAGCGCCCCATCCTGCCATGCGCCAATTGGCCCGCCGTGACGCGGACGCCCGCGGCCAGGCGCCACATCCCGCTCGAGCCGTAGACGCGCACTGGATCGAATACCGCGGCGGTCGTGCGATCGGCGGTGGCCCGCGCCACCTCGGCGAATGGCGCGGCGTGCATTCCAAACGCGCGCAGGGCGGGCAGGCTGACCGCGCCCGTAAGCGTCGTCCACCGCGTGACGCCGAGGATGCTGACGTCGGTGGCCGGGCGGGCGGCGCGAAAGAGATCGAGCAATCGCTCCTCCTCGGGCCGCTCGCTGCGCTCCCATCGGACCGCGACGCCTGCGTCGCCACGACAGAGCGCGCCCTCAGTCAGCGCAGCGTTGAAGGTGTACAGGTCCCGCCCGCGATCGATGTCGGTAGTGCGCGCCAGCTCGAGCAGCGCATAACGAGTGAGCAGCCCGCCGTCATGCTCGTAGCGAAGACCGGCGTGGGCCTTGCGCTGATCGAGCCCCTGCCCTTCCCGGTACTCCGGCGATTTCACGTTTGCATAACTCGCGGTCACCTCTGCCTGGCCGAGCATGAATGGCAGCGTTGCCGCCATGACGGTGGCACGAAGCGACCACGAGTCGCCCATGCGTCGCGTCAGCGGCAGCGTCGACGGATCGACCGGCTCGTCGCCGCCGAAGGTCGCGGCCTCGATTGCGAGCGGGCCAGCGCGTGCCGCAGCGACGACCATCAACCGCTCGATGATCTGCGCGAGGTGATGATCGACGGGATAGGAGACGAAGGGCCGGGCCATCGGATCGTCGCTCCCGAAGGGGACGAACCCGCGCCCGCCGTAGATCGATCCCGCGAGCGCGGCCGGTCGCGTCTCGACACCGATGACGAGCTCGTGGAGATACGCGTGCGGATGCCGGCGGTCGACGTAGCCTTCGCCCCACGCGCCAGCGTCGAGCTCTCCACGACGAAGAGTGAGCCCCTCGAGATTGAGCATGCCCATGGCGTGAAGCCACCCTGCACCGAGCGTGGCGCCAATGATCGGCTGCGTGAGGTACGCCTCCGTCAGTGTACGGTCACCGGGCGTGTGCGACTGGCGCGTGACGAGCCCGATCGCGCGCGCCTCGACGGCGAGGGTGACGCCGGAGTCCTGCGCGCGTGTAACGTGCGTCGCTAGCGCGACCACAGAGCAACCCGCAACGATGATGGACGTTGCCCGGCGAATCATCGCAGGTCCGCCGAGGGCCTGGTCATGTCAGATTACGGCGATGACGCACGCCGCGCACGAGGACGAGCCTCGGCCCATCGCCACCGCGAGCTCGACGATTTCCGCCGCGCCCGAGAGCGAGCTGCGGGCGACAGTCTTGCTCGCGCTGCCCGTGGTCCTCGTGCAGATCGGGATGATGTTCATGGGCGTCGTCGACACGGTGATGGTCGGCCACGTCTCCGCGCGCGTGCTCGCCGCGGTGGCATTGGGGAATCTCTACTTCTTCAATGCTATCGTGCTGGCGAACGGCACGCTGATGGCGCTGGATCCCGTGATCGCGCAGGCCGTTGGCGCGGGCGACATGGAGGCGGTGAGTCGCGCGGTGCAGCGGGGGATCATCCTGGCGCTCGGTTTGAGCGTCGTCACTGCACTCCTCATGCTGCCCGCGCATGCGCTGTTGGTCCTCACGCGGCAGCAGCCAGAGATCATCCCCGATACCACGGCGTATCTCCGGATCTCGATTCCGGGGGTGCTGCCATTTCTGGTGTTCGTGGTCTTTCGTCAGGCGCTCCAGGCGCTGCATCGTGTCGCGCCAATCGTGTGGACGATCGTCGGCGCGAATCTCTGCAACGCAGGCCTCAACTGGGTGTTCGTGTACGGGCATCTCGGTAGTCCCGCCCTCGGGGCATCGGGAAGCGCGCTGGCGACGCTGGTGAGCCGCTGGCTCATGGCGATTGCGCTGCTGGTCTTCGCCTGGCCGGCGCTCCGACCACATCTCGTACCAACCCGCCGGGACGCGCGACTGGTCACGCCGCTGCTGCGGCTTCTGGAGCTCGGCGTTCCCGTGGGGCTGCAGCAGCTTCTGGAATCCGGTGCGTTCGGCGCGATCGGTTTGATGATGGGGATGCTCGGCACAACGGAGATGGCCGGCCATCAGATCGCGATCACGCTCGCGGCGCTGACGTTCATGGTGCCGTTAGGCGTCGCGGCCGCGGCGGCGGTGCGCGTCGGGCGTGCCGTGGGGGCACGCGACGAGCCGCGGGCGAAGCTCGCGGCCCGCGCGGCGTTCGTGTGCGGCATGGGTTTCATGTCCGTCACCGCCCTCCTCTTTCTCGCGGCGCCGCGGCTCCTGGCAAGCATCTTCACGAGCGAAACGGGGGTCATTGCCATCGCGGGCGTTCTCATTCCCGTCGCAGGCGTTTTCCAGATCTTCGACGGCGCGCAAGCGGTGGGTGCGGGCGTGCTGCGGGGACTCGGCGACACGCGCGCGCCGCTGATCGGCATGATCGCGGGCTACTGGCTGATCGGTTTACCGGTGAGTCTCATCCTCGGTTTCCATACGTCGCTGCGCGCCGCGGGTCTCTGGTGGGGATTCGTGGCCTCGCTGAGCATCGTCGCGCTGTTTCTCGCGTGGAGAATCCGGGTGCTTTTTCGGCGAGAGATTCGGCGCGTGACGGTAGAGTGAGGCGAGTGGCGAGTGGCGCGCCCGGGAGAGTTCCAGACGGCGCATATCCTCGATGGACGCAGACGCCGCAGAATGAACGCTGAATGCGCTGTAACGACAAAAGCAGTTCTCTGCGGATTCTGCGCATTCTGCGCTATCTGCGTTCCTTCACTCTCGCCGCACAGGGATGCTGACCCGACTCGGGATGACCACGTCACTCGCCACTCGCCCCTCGCAGGAGCTCATCGATCGCGGCTCGAGCAGATGAGAAGCGCGCGTCGCTGGCGCCGGAGATGAGGACGAACGGCGTGCCCGAGCCTTCTACGGCAGCACGGAAGAGCGCATGCATCTCGGGCCGCACATGCCCGCGATCCCGCTGCGGGTCGGGGATCCACGGGAGATCGACGTCGAGCAGCAGATACAGGTCGGGCCGGCGACTACGCGCGGCTTCCACCACCCATGCCGGAGCACGCTCATAGTAATGCTCCGCATAAACAGCCGTGCTCAGGAGGTCGGTGTCGCCGATGAGCAAAGACTCATTACGAGCCGCTGCTCGCGCCAGATACGCGTCCTCCCAAGTGGCCTGGCCTCGGGCGATGGCGTCGACGTCGGACGCTTCCAGTGACGAGCCTTTAGCGGCTGCGTAGTCGCGCACGAACTCAGGCACCCACGATACGCCATAGTGGCGCGCGAGACGCTCGGCGAGCGTCGTTTTCCCTGTGGACTCGGAGCCGATGAGGACGACGCGCTTCACGCCGCCGCGGGCTCGTCGAGCGGCTTCGCCTGGTAGCTGCGCCACCAGGACCGCAGCCCGAGCGCAGCCAGCGCGAGAAAGATCGCGTAGAGCGCCGCGGTCACCGGCAGACCCTTGTAGAGGTACATCGGGACATAGACGACGTCGGCCACGATCCAGAGCACCCAATTCTCGAGGATCTTCCGCGTCATCATCCACTGCGCGACGAGGCTCAGCGTCGTCAGCCCGGCGTCGAGGTGCGGGAGTGCCACGCCCGGGAGCGTGGCGGTGTAGCGGGCGAGAGCAAACCAGAAGAGCAATGCAACGGGCGTCGCGATCAGCCATTCACGCGCCGATGCGCGCGAGACGCGCAGCGCGCTGCGATTCTTGCCGCCGTAGAGCCACTCGTACCAGCCATAGATCGAGAGCACCAGATACACCACCTGTAGTCCCATATCGGAGTACAGGCCCGTCCGTCGGAAGACGATGATGTATAGGCCGACGTTTACGATCGCCGTCGGCCAGCTCCAGATCTTCTCGCGCGCGCTGAGATAGACGCTGATCGCGCCCGCGATCGCGGCGATCCACTCGAGGGTGCTCACGACCGAATCCTATCAGTGCGCGCGCGTCGGGAGCTACGCCACATCTTGACCCGTCATCGCCGCTGCATCCACATCGGCTTCGGCAGAGGACCCGACCACCGAGCGCTCGTACGCGGCGAGGACGTGATGCCGGCTCACCAGGCCGATCACTTTTCCGGCAGGCGCATCGAGGACCGGCAGAGCGCTCACGCCACGCACTCCCATGCGTCGGGTGGCGTCGAGCAGTGACTCGTCAGGCAGGACCGTCTCACTGGGATGGGCGAGGTCGATGGCGAGAACGAGTGATGAGAGATTCCGGTAGTCCTTCGCGACACGCCCGAGATCGGCGAGATCGATGATGCCGCAGAGTCGCCCATCGTCGTCGACGACGGGAAAGATCATCTGATCGTCTCGCCCGAGGTGATCGAGCAGCTCGCCAACGTTCTCGTGTTCGCTCAGAATGCGCGCGCGCGCGTCGAGGGCATCGCGAACGTGGAGCCTGGACAGCGTCGTCTCGTCTGTCCCATGCTCGATGCGTTCGCCGCGCCGTCGGAGCCAGCCGCTGTAGAGCGAATCCGGCTCGAGCCAGCGGGCCACGAGAAACGAGATGACCGTCGCCAACATCAGCGGCAACACGAGCGCGTAATCGTTCGTCATCTCGAAGACGAGAAGGATTCCCGTGATCGGCGCGTGCGTGGACGCGGCGACGAGCGCGCCCATCCCGACGATGGCGTACGCCTCGGGCCGAATCGTCCCGTTAGGCATGAGATGCGCCAGGGCGACGCCGAACGCGCCACCGGTCGCTGCGCCGACGTAGAGCGACGGCGTGAAGAGACCGCCCGAGCCGCCGGTGTTGAGCGTGATCGAAGTCGCGAGGATGGAGCCCACGGCGAGCGCGGCGAGCGCATACCACGGCATGCGGCCAAACACCTCGAGTCGCACCGCGAGGTGCCCGTAGCCGACGAGCAGACCGTTGGAGGCGACGACGAGCAGGCCGACGAGAGCGCCGCCGATCCAGGGCACGAGCCAGCGCGTCCTCGTCAGGCGTTTCACGATCGTCTCGGCGCCGAAGAAGACGCGAATGAACAGCGCCGCCGTCGCCCCGGTCAACACACCCAGGAGCGGAAAGAAGATGAAAACCTCCCGCGCCAGCCCGTAGCTGTACTCGACAGGGATGGGAAATGCGGGGTGATTGCCGAACACGGCGCGCGAGACGACCGCCGCGATCACGCTCGCTACGACCACGGGCGGAAATGCCGTCGCGGCGAGCGAGCCGAGGATCTCCTCGAGGGCGAAGAAGGCACCGGCGATCGGCGCGTTGAAGGCGGCGGAGATCGCCGCGCCGGCGCCGGCACCCACGAGGACGCGCATGCGATCCGCACTGAACCCGAAGGTACGCCCGCATAACGAGCCGATCGCGCTGCCGAAGACGACGACTGGTCCCTCGCTTCCGGCCGATCCGCCCGCACCGATGGTGATCGCACTCGCCACAGTGCGTGCCAGTGCCGGCCGCGGCGGAATGATCCCGCCGCGGCGAACGACCGCGAGCTGGACGTCGGGAACGTTCATCCCGTCATGGCCGCGCCCGACGTACCGCATGAACCACCACGCGGCGGCGACGCCAGCGGCCGTGAGCACGGGACGATATGCGAGTACGGCGACGCTGGGGACCAGCTCGCCCGGCAAGCGATAAAAGAGCGCGTACGCGAGATCGATCGACTTGTAGAACGCCGCGACACCGAGCCCGGTGAGCACACCGATGGCGAGCGAGAACGCCATGAGGATCGCGTTCTCACTCAGCTCCAGCTGGTTGAACCAGGCGACGAATCCGCGCCAGGTCGTTCGCGCGCGCGCGGGACGTGCCGGTGGTTCCATGGAAATCAATATAGACACGCTCGCCGGGGGTTCAGCCGATGACCATCCCGCATGTATCCTCATTCTCCAACATGCGTGTCATCCCCATCAACGACGCCGCGATCGAAGAGACGGCGATCGAAGAAGCAGCCGAGATCCTCCGTCGCGGCGGACTCGTCGCCTTTCCGACCGAGACGGTCTATGGCCTCGGCGCGAACGCGCTCGACGCGTCTGCCGTCGCGCGGATCTTCGCGGCGAAGGGGCGACCGTCGTACAACCCGCTCATCGTCCACGTCCCGAACGAGGCAGCCGCGCGCGAGCTCGTCAGTGATTGGCCAGAGAGCGCCTCGCGATTGGCGCGCGCGTTCTGGCCGGGTCCGCTGACGCTGGTGCTGCCAAAACAGCCCGCGATTCCCGACATCGTCACAGCAGGACTCGACTCAGTCGCGCTGCGAGTGCCGGCGCACCCGGTGGCGCTCGCCCTCCTGCGGGCGACACGCCTTCCACTCGCGGCGCCAAGCGCGAATCGATCGATGGCGCTCTCGCCGACGACGGCGCAGCACGTCGCGCGCTCGCTCGGTGATCGGGTGGAGTTGATCCTGGACGCGGGCCCGACGACGGTTGGGATCGAGTCCACGGTGGTCGACCTCCGCGGTCCGCAGCCGTCGATCCTGCGGCCCGGCCTCCTCGGCGCGCGCGAGATCGAGCCCGTCGTCGGCACTCTCGCCACGCCTAACGAGACCACGGGTGACGCCGCGCGTCCGGCACCGGGTATGCTCGACAGGCACTACGCGCCCCGGGCCCAACTCCGGTTGTTCGCCGCGAGTGAGGCGGCGTCGATCGCGCGCGAGGGCGCGGCACTCGTGGCGCGCGGTGCGCGAGTAGCCGCGCTCGTGCTCGAGGCGAGCGCAAGCGCGCCGGTGGAAGTCGTCCAGATGCCGGCCGACCCCGCTCGTTATGCGCAGCGGCTATACGCCACGCTCCACGATCTGGATGAGTCGGGATTCAACGTGGTGCTCGTCGAGCGCGTTCCCGATGGCGATGCGTGGGCCGGCGTGCGCGATCGACTGGAACGCGCGTCGCGACCCTAATCGGTGAACGGTGGACGGTAGTCGGTTCGCCGTTCACAGTCCACCGTTCACCGCTTGCGGCGCTTGGTGCGATCCTGCACCCCGATCGTGTTCTGAGTCGTTAGGCGGCTGATCAGCTTGTGCAGCGGATCGACGCCGGCGCGCGACGGAAGCTGCGACGTCGTGAGCACCACGTGCTGCGCGCCCTCGTGGATCTGCTGCTTCTCGAGGTAGATCGCGACACCATCCTTGTCCGGGCTCTTTTGGCCGCGCGGCGGGCGCACATACACGCCAATGTCCACCCAGTCGCGCATCGGGATCTCCGTCTCGGCGCCGAGGCTGTCGGCACGCAGCTTCTTCGACGTGAGATACAAGTCGAGCCGATATTGATTGTTCGCCGCGTCGGTCGCGATTGCCGAGTCGGCCTTGAGCTCGTAGAGCGTGATCGTCTCGAACAGGTCCTTGATGAGGTACTTCAGCGAATCCGGCGTCGCGGCGCGCAGCGAATCCACCAGCTCGAGCGACGTCGGGTACGGCGGACCGCGAAACTTCTCGGCTTTCAGAAATCCGCTAATGGCCGCGTTCATCCGCTCCTCGCCGATGTAGTCGCGGAGCGCGTACATCACGAGTGAGCCCTTGCGATAGTGGATGTAATCCTGGTTCTCGTTGAGCGCGAGCGGGAGCTCGCGTTTCCGCTCGGTGCTGCGCCCCACCAGATACCGATCCAGCTCGTATTCGAGAAAGCGCCGCATGCTCCCGGCACCGTACTCCTTCTCCATTACCATCAGCGCGGAGTACTGCGCGAGCGTCTCCGAGAGCATCGTCGCGCCGCGCGCGTCGGCGCCGATCACCTGGTGCGCCCACCACTGGTGCGCCACTTCGTGGGCCGTGACGTAGAACGGGTAGTCGATTTCGCCCGCGCCTTCGACGCGCGCGATGAATCCGATCGCCTCGGAGTACGGGATGGTGTTGGGCAGCGATTGGGCGAACTGCGCGTAGCGCGGGAACTCGACGATCCGCACCTGATGGTGTTGGTAGGGGCCGAAGTTTCGTGTGTAGTAGTCGAGCGACTTCTTCACCCCTGAGATCATTCGTTCGACGTTCCATTGGTGCTCGGGATGGAAGTACACCACGATGTCGACAACCTTGCCGTCTGGCGACGTCCACTTGTCGCTCTTCGTCGCGTACCGTGCCGACTGAAACGCCCAGAGATCGAGGATCGGCGAGTCCATCTTATAGTGGAAGTAGCGACGGCCGTTCTCCGTCCACTCGCGCTGCAGGTACCCAGACGTGATCGCGATCTGATCCGGAGCCGTGCTCACAGTCGCGTCGTAGTCGATCCAGTCGGCATCGTGACTGATGTAGTTGTTCGCCCGCGCCGTGGGATCCGTCGGCGACTTCATGCCAGGCTTCGCGGGAAGCTTCTCCTTCTTGCGATCATCGTCGTCCGAGATCTCGGCTCGCGGCTCGTAGCCGATGGTTGGCATGAACGACGCGTTCTCGATGAACGTGCCGTTCGAGGCGATGTCCGGGTTCGAGATGCTGTTCGGGAACCCGCGAGCGACGCGTGTGAGATCGAAGGTGAGCACGAGCGAATCGCCGGCCGCGAGCGGCCTGTCGAGCTGCCGCATGTAATACTCGTGCGCGGTATCGGCGAGCACGACACGTGACGGACGATCGAATTCCAGCGATCGAACGGTGAGGTCGCGATCGAGCCCAAGGTGGACGGTGTCGATCGCCACGCTCGTCTTGTTGCGCAGGACGTAATGGCCGCGGACGCGCATGTCGCCTCGCTCGGGAACGAGATCGACATTGACGTGCACCGCGGTGATGCGCGGCTGCGGAATCGATTCGTACTTCTTGTACCGCTGCTCGTACTCGGCGCGCAGATGGCGGCGCTGCGAGCTCGTCGTATAGCGGTTCAGGACGTCGGTGTTGTAGTACATGAAGCCGCCGAGTCCGATGAATGACAACGCCGCGAGCGCCGACACGACGCGCGCGCCGCGGCCGAATCGGACCCGCGCGAGCTGGGCGCGCCACCGCGCGTGCGTCTCCTCGCCGCGCACCCAGAGCAGGTTGGTGAGCACGGCGAGCAGGATCGCGAACGCCGCCCAGTACAGCTTCCAGTAGATGAACGCGTGCGCGAAAGGGCCCCAGCGATTCATGTCCGAGTACTGCAGGCCGCTGTCGCTGCCGTACTGATAGAGGTTCCGCTCGAGACCGAACTGGCTGAGAAACGGCAGCCCAATGAAGACGACGAAGACGACGAGATGGCCGAGGTACTTGTGATTCACGATGACGTGAATCGCCATCGCCAGCACGGCGAGTAGTACAAGATCGGCGAGCCGGAATCCGAAGAGCGCCTCGAGATAGAGGCCCACCTCGAATCGCGTGTAGCCGCTCGCGGCCTGCGTCGCGATGCCAGTAAGCATGACGACCGCGAGCAGCAGCGCGAGAACGGCCAGGAGCGCGGTGAGCTTCGAGAGAAAGGCCGTCACGTTAGGCACCGGCATCGCGTCGGTGATCTGGCCGATCTTGACGTCGCGCTCTGCCCACACCAGCTCGCCGGCGTAGAATGCGATGATGACGAGCAGGAACAGGCCGAAGCTGCCGTTCAGGATCTCGACCATCTTGTAGGTCACCGGCCAGGTCTCGGTGCCGTAGATCTTTCCGATCTGCTGCACGACGAGCAGCATGTACAGCACACCCGCTCCGGTGATGGCGTAGAAGTACGGGTTGCGCACGACACGCCAGAAGGACCGCGCCGTCATCGACCAGTACTGCCGGAGCCGGCCGCGCCAGTCGAAGTGGCGCCCCGCGGCCGGAAGATCCACGGTCCGCACCGGCTGCGGCGCGGGCGCGAACGCCTCCGGCGTCACCGCGTCATCAGTGCGACCGCGCGGCTCGGTCGCGGCGTACGAGAAGCGAAACCGGGCGTACGCTATCGCGAACACCGCCAGCCCGACCACGATCCAGATCGCGCGATTGGTCGCCAGCACGCCGGAGAGCGGCACGAATCGGGTGTTGCGGTCGGCGATCGGCCAGTACTCGGTGACGACCTGCAGCGCGCGAATGCCGAACGGGTCGAGGAGAGCGCCGGTGTGCTTGTCGGTGAGATCGTTGAGGAGCTGCCCGCCCATGAGATAGCCGAGCAGCAGCAGCACGCCACCAACGTAGTTCGGAACCATCTGCCGAGTGATTGCCGGCAACGCGAAGAAGATCGCGGCGGTGAAGAGCAGATTCGGCAGGATGAGCGTGATGTACGGCTGGAGGTAGGCCCAGAGATCGAATGGGCCGAACTTGTCCGGCTTCACCCACGGCGACTTCGCCGCGAGCATGAGCCCGACGACGATGCCGAGCAGGATGATCGCGTTTACCACGAGCGTGCCGATGAAACGCCCACCGAGGAACGTGGGCTTGGAGATCGGCGTGGTGTAGACGAGCGACTCCATCTTCGCGTCGTAGTCGCGATAGAGCGCGTTCCCCGCCACCGCGGCGACGATGGACATGCCGAACAACGCGATCGTCGGCTCGAGGGACGCGAGCGCGTACGGCGAATTCGCCAGCACCTTCCCGCCCCCGCCAAACACGGCCGCCGCCTCGCGGAAAGCGCCGCCGCTGAGGAGCATGAAGATGAAGCCGATGGTTGCGTAGATGCTGAAGTAGATCCACGTCGACACACGCCGGAGATAGTACCCGATCTCCCAGCCGAGAACGGAACCGAACTGTCGCATCACGCGGCGCCCCCAGCCGGACCGAACGCTGGTGCCGCGGCCTTTGCATCCGCGGCAAAGAGAGCCGCATCCGCCGCGTGTGTTTCCCGCATCGCCGCGAAATACACATCCTCTAAACCCGGCTCGGCAGGCTCGTAGCCGGCCTCCGGTCGCTCCGGCGCGAGAACGCGAACGACGGTCCGCCCGGCGAGCAGCTTCGTCGACAGCACCGCGTAGCGCTCCTGGTGCCGCGGTAGCTCGTCACGTGCGACGACGCGGCGCCAGATGCGCCCCTGCATTCGCGTAACCGCCGCCTGCGGATCATCCTCGAGGCGGATCCGTCCCCGATCGATGATCGCGACGCGCGAGCAGAGCTCACTCACATCGTCCACGATGTGCGTCGAGAGGATGACGATGCTATTCTGGCCCAGCTCAGCGAGGAGGTTGAGAAAACGCACACGCTCCTCGGGATCGAGTCCCGCCGTGGGCTCGTCGACGATGATGAGCCGCGGATTGCCGAGAAGCGCCACGGCGATTCCGAAGCGCTGGCGCATTCCGCCGGAGAATCCGCCGAGCTGCTTGCCGCGATCCCGCTGCAGGTTGGTCTGCTCCAAGAGGGCATCTACCAGTCGCCGTCGTTCGTCGCGCCCCGTGATTCCCTTGAGGACGGCGAAGTGATCGAGGAGATCTTCGGCGCTGACCTTCGGGTAGACGCCGAACTCCTGTGGCAGGTAGCCGAGTGTTCGCCGCAGCGCCTCCTTGTCGCGGAGCACGTCGATTCCCTGTCCGGCGCCCGGCGATAGCTCGCCGAGAAAGGCCGATCCCGCATCCGGCTCCTGGAGCGTCGCGAGGATGCGCATCAGCGTCGACTTGCCGGCGCCGTTCGGCCCCAGAAGGCCGAACATGCCCTGAGGGATCGCGAGCGACACGTCGTCAAGGGCGCGCGTGCCGTTCGGGTAAGTCTTGGAGAGATTCTCGATGCGGAGCAACATGCGATTTACCAGACGACCTGCAGGGAGAAGAGGAGCAGCGTGGTCGATTGCACGATACCGCTCGGGAAGGTGGAGCGGACGACGTTGGCGGCGAGCCGGGTGGCGCCGCCCTCGATAAAATAGCTCGCGCCGGCGACGATCTCGCGCTCGGCGGCATTGGAGGTAGCGGACTCGTTATGCAGGTCCGGATCCCAGTAGTCCCATCGTCCAACGAGCTCCACGTCGGGTGCCGGACGGAAGGCGCCGAGACCATAGTAGCCGAGCCGGCGAAGCGTGCCGTCCCGCGCGCCCATTGCCTCCGCGCGCAGCGTCAGCCAGCGATTCCGAAATTGAGCTTCACCGCCGGCGCGCTCGCGACGCTGCTGAGGAAGGGGGCCGCCCTGGAAGCCGCCAGACGCCCCGAGCTGCAGCGCCGGGACTCCCGGCAGGCGAAAGGCCAGCCGCCCGATCGTCGCCTTCTGGTCGTTCTGATCGGTGCTGTTCTGAGTGTCGCCGAACTCGTTGAACACACCGAGCTGATAGTCCACGTGGTTGTCCGCCACGCTGCCGCGCACCTCGGCGCCGATGTCGCGCACGTCGCTGATTCCGCCGCCGCGTCCGCGCTCCGCGATGAACATCGTGCGCTCGATCGTCTCGATCTGCGATGCCGCGGTGATACCCTCGTACGAGAGCGGGATGATCTGCTGGCCGACGTCGACGCGCAGTGCCGGCGCGAGCGTCACGTTGATCGACGCTTCCTGCAGAATGCGTGAGCGCTGATCGATCGCGACGTCGTTGAGCACCGACGAATCGGCGGCGACGGTGGTCGTCTTGTTGAGGTTGAGCAGCTTCGCGCCATCGAGCGAGATGCGCCAGCGCACGCGTGGCGAGACGATGCCGCTGAACTTCACATCGGCGCGGCGGATCCGGTACGTGTCGTGGGCGCTCGTGACGGTGTGGCCGTCGAGATACCAGACCTGGAGGAGCCCGTTGATCTGTACCGCCGGCGCTGGAGGCGCCGGCTCGTTAGCGGCGGCGTGCTGAGTCGCGGCTGTATCTTGGGCCTCGAGGCGTCCAGCGCCGAGTACGGCGACGAGGAGCGTCGTTAGGCGGGAGGAGGGCATCTGCATCCACGCCGGGGCCGCGTGACAGGCCCGGCGGATCGCTCCGCCGGCTCCCTCGCACGCCCCTGCCGTGCTACGTCTTGTGCCTGAAAATGATGCGACCGCGACTCAGATCGTACGGCGAGACCTCGATCGTGACGCGATCACCCTGCAGAACGCGGATCCGAAAGCGCCT
>JAJKIR010000048.1 GCA_021154325.1 Gemmatimonas sp. | reverse complement strand
CTTGCGCGAATGTCTCGAATATTCAGTGGAATACAGCCGTCCGGGGAGCTGCACATCGGAAACTACCTCGGCGCGGTGAAGAATTGGGTGAAGCTGCAGCACGAGCATGAGACGATCATCTGCATCGTCGATTATCACGCGATCACCGGCACCTACGATCCGGAGCAGCTTCGCGTGCGGCGCGCGGAGATGGCGCTCTCTCTTCTCGCCGCTGGCATCGACCCCGCCGTCGCCACGCTTTTCGTGCAATCGCGAGTCCCGCAGCACACCGAGCTCGCGTGGATCCTGAACACGATCACGCCGCTCGGAGAGCTCGAGCGGCAGACGCAGTTCAAGGAAAAATCGCAGCGCCAGGAAAGCGTCAATGCGGGGCTGCTGAATTATCCGGTGCTTCAGGCGGCCGACATACTGCTCTACCGTGCGAATCTCGTCCCGGTCGGCGAGGATCAGGTCCAGCACCTCGAGCTGTCGAGGGTAGTGGCGCGTCGATGGAACGCGGCGTTTGGGCGAGGTGAGGACTTCTTCCCCGAGCCGCAGCCCGCGCTCACGCCGACGAGGCGCATCATGGGACTGGACGGCCAGGCGAAGATGTCGAAGTCGATGAACAACACCATCGGGCTGCTGGAGTCGAAGGACGAGATCTGGGCGAAGCTGCGCCCGGCCGTCACCGACCCCAAGCGCATCAAGCGATCCGATCCCGGTACGCCCGAAGTTTGTAACATCTATCACCTTCACAAGGCGTTCAGCCCTCCCGCCACGGTGGCGCACGTGGCGGAGCAGTGCTCGACGGCGGGCTGGGGTTGCATCGACTGCAAGAAGGTGCTGCTCGAGTCGATGGAGCAGGAGCTCATCCCGATTCGTCGGCGCGCGGAGGAGTTACGAGCGAATCGGTCGGCCGTGGACGCGGCGCTCGATGCGGGCGCATCGCGCTGTGAGACGCTGGCGAAGGAGACGATGCGTGGCGTACGCGAGCGGATGGGCTTCGACTAGTCGGGCGGGCATGTGTCGTGCATTTTGCCGTAGCTGGTCACCGATCCGGCATTCGATCATCTCCGCCGCGCATTGCCGGAGCGGGTGTGGCGAGTAGCGCGGCTGGAACCAAGCGACCGATGCAGCTCTTCCTTCAGTTCTTCGCCCGAGTGCAAGCGTGGCGCGCGTCGCGCCGAGCGCTCCGAATGAAAGCCACCGACGTTCTGCCGCTGATTGTGTTCCAGGCGGCGATCCACCGCGAGGTGACGTCCTCGGGCGTGCGCGTCTACAGCTTGTGTGGCAGCTGCGGCGCGCGACTCGAGGCCAGCGCTACGCTGTGCGAGGAGTGCGCGAGCCGGCGGAGCCGGCTCGGTTGACCGTGGACCGTGGTCGGTGATCGGCTGTGACCGACTACCGATCACCAACACCGGCCAACGATCCACAGTCCCGATCACCGATCACCGATCACCAACCCCCTCCAATGCCCGACCAATCCGGCCCGCGTGGACTTCTGACCCTCGTCTGCTTGACGTGCGGCAATGAGAAGTTCTACGATCAATCCGTTCCGTCCACGGTAACTTGTGAACGCTGTGGCGGTACGGTCTTCCGGAATTTCGCCACGCCAACCGAGCCGGACGAAGCATCAATTGCGCAACTCGAGGATCAGGCACGGAGCATCTCGTACGGGGACGCGTCGCCAGATACGGCGCCGGGTGACGTGCGCGATCTCGACACCCGCTGAGACGTCGCTCCTCAGCCTGCCTAACGCGCGGCGGGGAGGCCGGTAATTCCTCTGCTCGCCTTGCACTTCCTACGAGAGTTGCTCGAGGCCGGATCGCTCGGTGCGGTGAGCGACGCCCTCAAGTTCGTGCTGCTTCTCAAGCTCCTGCTCGCCACCCTTCTCGGCGGCGCCATTGGCTTCGAGCGAGAAATCGCGGGCAAGCCCGCGGGCCTTCGCACGAACATCCTCATCTGTGTCGGCGCGGCGCTCTTTACGCATCTCTCGATCAACATCGCCCAGATCGGCTTCACCCCTGACGGGCGTCCGTACGGTGACACGACCCGCATCGCGGCACAAATCGTCTCTGGGATCGGCTTCCTCGGCGCGGGCGCGATTCTCCACGCGCATGGGGCCGTCGTCGGCCTAACGACGGCAGCGACCATCTGGGTCGTCGCGGCGGTGGGCGCGGCGATCGGTGCGGGCGCGTACGTCGAAGGCGTCGGCACGTCCGTGCTGATCATCCTCGTGCTCGTCGGCCTCCGGCCGGTCGAGCGCAACCTCCTCAATCGCCGTCGCAAGGTAAATGCGACGATTCGCGTGCAGCGAGAGGTCCGATTCGACGTCATCGAGGACATCGTTCGCGCCTGCGGGCTGCACATCTTTTCCCGGCGCACCTTCGAGCACGAATCTGATCGCGCCTTCGAGCTCGAGCTGATTGGCACCTCGAAGCAGATCGATCTCGCGATCGACGACATGCGCCGCCGGCAGGACGTCGTCAGCGTCTCCGTGGAGTGAGATGCCGCTGCTCGTCGTGGATGGCAATGCCGCTTCACGCACGTGGACGCTGACCCAGGACGCCGAACGCCGCATCCGGAGCGAAGCTCCCGAAGGGTGGGAGACCTACTTCGTGCGCGCGCAGACCAGCTCCGACGGGGACGGGCCGCGCGGCTCGAGCGACGAGGTGATGAACGCGATTCCCAGAGCTGACGTCTACCTCGGCTTCGGCATTCCGCGTCCGCTCCTCCTTGCCGGCAAGCGACTGCGGTGGGTGCACTCGGCCGCGGCAGGGGTTGGTAACGCACTGTACCCCGAGATGCGCGACGGCGACGTTGTGCTCACGAACTCCGCTGGCGTGCACGCGATTCCGATCGCCGAGTACATTGTGGCCGCCGTGCTCTACTTCTTCCGCGGGCTCGATATCGCGGTCGATCAACAGCGCCGGGCCGAATGGGACAAGCATCGATTCGTCGGCGAGGCGTCGCCGTTGCGCGAGGTTGGCGGCTCGTGCGTGATCGTCGTTGGCGCGGGCGGCATCGGCTCCGAGGCGGCGCGACGATTGTCGGCGCTCGGCGCGCATTGCATTGGCGTGCGACGGCGTCCTGTACTCGGCGTGCCCGAGGGATTCGAGCGCGTCATCGGCTTCGACGCGATCGACGACGAGCTACCACGCGCCGACGCGGTCGTCCTGGCCGCTCCGCTCACCGAGAAGACGCGCGGTCTGCTCGATGCGCGTCGCATGGACTCGCTGTCGTCGAACGCGATCATCGTGAACGTCGCGCGTGGCGCGCTGCTCGACGAAGCGGCGCTCGTGGAGCGACTCCGTGCGGGACGGATCCGTGGCGCCGCGCTCGACGTGTTTCAGGAGGAGCCACTGGCGTCGGAAAGTCCGCTGTGGCAGCTTCGATCGGTGCTCGTGACGCCGCACGTGTCACCGGTCTCACCCGGTCGCTTCTGGGCGCGCGAGCTCGATCTCTTTCTCGACAACTGGCGGCGATTCGTGCGTGGGGACTCGCTGCGAAACGTCGTCGACAAGCACGCGGGCTACTGAGCCGCGCTTCATTCACTTTGGACTCGTGAGGCAGTTGTGAGCCTGACGCTGAAAGGAGTCTTTGGGCCGGTCGTCACCACTTTCCAGACTGCGACTGGAGACGTGGACTCGGAGGGCTTCGCGCGTAACGTGCGCGCGCATCTCGACGCGGGAATGCACGGCATCGTCGTCACCGGCTCGACCGGTGAGGCCGCGCTTCTCGACGAGCGCGAGCGGATGACGCTGGTGGAGACGGCGCGCAAGCAGATCGCGTCCGATCGGATTCTCATCGTCGGCACGGGCGCCGAGTCGACGCGCACCGCGCAGCGATACACGCGACTCGCCGCCGAGCGCGGTGCCGACGCCGTTCTCGTCGTCGCGCCTCATTACTACGGCGGGAAGGCAATGACGCATGCGGCGCTGGCCGCGCACTACAGCACCATAGCGGACACGAGTCCCGTCCCGGTCGTTCTGTACAACATTCCGAAGTACATGCACTTCGCGCTGCCGCCGGCGCTCGTGGCGGAGCTCGCGCGGCACGAGAACGTCATCGGGATCAAGGACAGCTCGGGTGATCTCGATCTCCTCGCCGGGTATCTCCAGGCGCAGAGCGCGAGCTTCTCGGTGCTGACGGGTAACGGCGCGACGTTCAAGCGCGCGCTGGAGATGGGTGCGCGCGGCGGCATCCTGGCCGTCGGACTCTTCGCGACGGGCCTCGCGCTCGAGGTGTACATGGCCGTGTCGGAGGGGACGGGCAGCAGCATCGAGCAGACGCAGGAGCGCCTCGGTACGCTCTCGACGCGGATTGTGAGTGAGCTCGGTGTTCCCGGTGTGAAAGCAGCGCTCGATCGCATCGGTCTCAGGGGCGGCCCGGTGAGAGCGCCATTGATGCCGCTCGCGGGCGAGGATGTCGCGCGAATCGCGGAGCTGCTGCGGCAGGCGGAACTGTCACTCGCGGCGTGAGCGTCGGCGAGGACGCCGCACGCCATCTCCGTCAACTGGCGCGGCAGCCACGTCCGACATCAAGTGCCGAGGCTGCCGAGGCCCGTCAGTACTGCAGCCAGGTGCTTTCGTCGATCGGCTACCGCGTCGCCGAGCGGCCGTTCGAGTACAGCGCCGCGGTGGGTTCCTACGGTACGCCGGCGGGTGGCGCGGCGTCACTCCTGCTCGTCCTCGCGGCGGCGGCTCTGTCGTTAGGCGCGCACCCGGCTCTCGCGCTTGGCGTGCTGACGGCCGGCTTTGGCGCTGTCGCGTTAGGCGGTCGCTGGCTGGCGCGGCGAGGCGTGCTCGCGCTCGGGGTTCTTCGGCGGCGCGGTGTGAACATCGAGGCGGTCCGCGGCGAAGGGGATCCCGAGCTCTGGCTCGTTGCGCACGTCGACTCCAAATCCCAGCCGATACCGCTCCTGTTACGCGCGGCCGGAATCGTCCTGCTTGCGCTCGCCGTGCTGTCGGCGTTCGCGCTCACGATTGCGGCACTGGTCGGTTCCGAGCCGGCGCGCGGCTGGGTCGTAGTGATCATCGGTGCCTTCATCGGGGCCATTCCGGTGCTGGGCTCCACGGTGGGTCGGGTGTCTCACGGCGCAGTGGACAACGCCTCCGGCGTCGCGACGATCCTGTGCGTCGCGGAGATGATCCGGCCGGGGCTTCCCGTGGGAGTACTCATCACTGACGCCGAGGAGCTGGGACTCGCGGGCGCACGCGCATGGTGCGCGGAAACCAGGTATGCCGCGGCGCCCGTACTCAACTGTGATGGCGTCGATGACGTCGGCCGGCTAACTGTCATGTGGACGCGTCCCCGCGCCCGACGTCTCGAGGACGCATTTCGCGCCGCCGCCGCGCGGACTGGGGAAGCGTTGCGTGTGATGCCGCTGGTTCCGGGAGTACTCGTGGATGCCGTTGCGTTCTCGGACGCGGGATGGGAGGCGGTGACGCTCAGCCGCGGCTCGATGGCGACGTTGAGGCGGATCCATACGCGGGCCGACGACCCGCGGCATCTCGATGGAAAGGGGATTGCCGGGGCGTCGCTCTTGTTAGGCTCGGTCGTTCACCAACTCATGGAGTCGTGATGGAAGTTCTCATTCTCGCAGCGGTGCTCCTGCTGTCGCTGATCATGATTCCGTTCGGCATGCCGGGAACGCTCGTGATGTTCGCGGCCGCGCTCTGCTACAAGCTGCTCGTGCCGCAAGGCGGAATCGGCTGGCCGTCGGTTGTCGTCGTTGGGATCTTGATGGCGATTGCCGAAGGTTTGGAGTGGACGCTCGCGGCGCGTTTCGCAAAGAAATACGGCGGCTCTCGGCGTGCGGGATGGGGTGCCGTGATCGGCGGGATGGTGGGGGCATTCATGGGCGTGCCGATCCCGATTGTCGGCTCGATCGTTGGCGCGTTCGCCGGCGCGTTCGTCGGCGCGCTCGTGTTCGAGATGAGTCGCGGGAGCGGCGGCGGCACGGCAACGAAGGTGGCCTGGGGCGCTCTCATCGGCAGGGTGACGGCGGCGGCGATCAAAGTCGCAATCGGCCTCGTGATGGCGGTGTGGCTGATTGCGGCGGCGCTCACGTGAGGTGGTCGGTGAACCGTGAACGGTGAACCGTGGCGTCCACCGTTCACCGTTCACCGTTCACCCTTCACCACTAGATTCTCCCACATGTTCAGCGCGAAAACTCGTACGCTCGTCGTCGTCGGGGCGCAGTGGGGCGACGAAGGCAAGGGGAAGCTCGTCGACGTGCTCGCGGAGCGCGCCGACTGGGTGGTGCGGTACCAGGGCGGGGCGAACGCGGGCCACACGGTGCACATCGGCGACACGTCGTTCGTGCTCCACCAGATCCCGAGCGGGATCCTGCACCCAGGCGTGCGGTGCGCGATCGGCAACGGAGTCGTGCTCGATCCGGATACGCTCTTTACGGAGATCGACGGCCTCGTCCGCGATGGTGTCGACGTCGAGGGCCGGCTCTACGTGAGCGATCGCGCCCATCTCGTGCTTCCGTATCACAAGCTGGTGGACGCGGAGAGCGAGGCAAGCAAGGCGATCGGGACGACGGGCCGAGGCATTGGTCCCGCATACGAGGACAAGGTCGCGCGGCGCGGAGTACGCGTTCTCGATCTCCGCCATCCTGATCGGCTGCGCCAGCTGGTGGAGCAAGGCGCGGCGCACGCCGAGGCGCAGCTCGCGCGGTTCGGAAGTAGCAAGCGAGTCAGCTGCGGGGAGACGCTGGCGATGCTCGAGCGGCTCGGCGAGCGGCTCCTGCCGCTCGCCGACGACGTCGGACTCGTTATGCATCGAGCCATCCGCAGCGGCGCGGCCGTTCTGCTCGAAGGGGCGCAAGGCTCCCTCCTCGACATCGATCACGGCACGTATCCGTTCGTGACGTCGAGCAACACGACGTCCGGTGGCGCCGCGGTGGGCGCCGGCGTCGCGCCGACCGCGCTCGACGCCATCCTCGGCGTCGTGAAGGCGTACACAACCCGCGTTGGGGCAGGCCCTCTGCCGACGGAGATGGACGAGCCGCTGGCGACGCAGGTTCGCTCGTTAGGCAACGAGTTCGGCGCGACGACGGGTCGCCCGCGGCGCTGCGGCTGGTTCGACGCCGTCGTCGTCCGCTACGCTTCGCGCATCAATGGCCTCACCGATCTTGCTGTCACGAAGCTCGACGTGCTCGACACGCTCGAGAAGATCGGGATCTGCGTCGGGTATGAGTACGAGGGCGAGCTCCACGAGGAGTTCCCGGCGGACCTCACGGCGCAGGAGCGTGTCGTACCGCGCTACGAGTGGATGGAGGGCTGGCGCCAGCAAACCGCCGACGCCCGCCGGATCGAGGATCTTCCCGGTGCGGCCCGCCGCTATCTCGATCGGATGCAGGAGATCGTCGAGACGCCGATCACGTACGTGAGCGTCGGCACGAAGCGGGATCAGATCATTCAGAGTGATTCGTGATGGTGGCTGGTGGTTGGTGACTGGTGGCTGGTAACTGACAGCTACCAGCCACCAGTCACCAACCACCGACGAACAGCCACCTCCAGTCACCAACGAATGTCCGACGTAGATGTCCTGATCGTGGGGGGCGGGCCGTGCGGACTCGCTGCGGCCATCGCGGCGCAGCGCGCGGGACTGCGTACGGTCGTCCTCGAGTCCGAGGTGATCGTCAACACGATCGCGCACTATCCGACGTACGTCCGATTCTTCTCTACCGCCGAGAAGCTCGGCATCGGCGATCTGCCGTTCATCATCGCGACGGAGAAGCCGACCCGCCGCGACGCCCTCGCGTACTATCGCGCCGCGGTCACGCACTTCGGCATTACGGTGCGGCAGTACGAGCGCGTGACGGAGATCGAGCGCGGGCACGATGAGCTGGTCGTGCACTCGCGGACGCGTGGTGGCGTCGCGCGCCGGACGAATGTCGGCGCTGTCATCGTCGCGACCGGCTACTTCGGCTCGCCGAATCGGCTCGGGGTGCCGGGTGAGAGCCTCCGGCACGTGAGCCACATCTACCGTGAGGGGCACGAAGCCTTTCAGCAGCGGGCCGTCGTCGTCGGCGGCGGGAACTCCGCCGCCGAAGCGGCCCTCGATCTGTGGCGCTCGGGCGCGCATGTCACGATGGTGCATTTCGGGCCGACCTTCGACAAGCGGATCAAGCCATGGGTGCAGCCCGACTTCGAGAACCGCGTGAAGGAGGGAAGTATCCATGTGCGGTGGAACAGTCGCGTGGCGTCGATCGAGCCTGATTCGGTCTGCATTCGCGCGACCGATGATGCCGGCCGCAGCGAGCGGCTGCCGGCCACTCTCGTTTACATCATGACCGGCTTCGCGCCCAATACCGATCTGCTCGTGCAGGTGGGTGTCCCGATCGATCCGACCACGGGGATTCCCGAGCACGATCCGGAGACGCTCGAGACGAGCGTGCCGGGGGTCTTCATCGCCGGTGTGGTCGTCGCTGGCTTCGACGCGAACAAGGTGTTCATCGAGAACGGTCGTTATCACGGCGACCGCATCGTCGCGCGCCTCCTCGGCCGCGCCGCGCCGCCACCGCCCAAGTTGAGCGCGGAGCTGGATACGTAGCAGGTGCTAGGTGCTGGGTGCTAGGTGCTAGTAGACTTCCCTAGCACCTAACACCCAGCACCTGGCACCAAACACCCAGCACCTCCACCGTGTCGACACAAACCCACCCCGACGTCCTCGAGAAGCTCGTGTCGCTCTGCAAGCGGCGAGGATTCATCTTCCAGTCCTCCGAGATCTACGGCGGCACGGGATCCGTCTGGGATTACGGCCCGCTCGGCGTCGAGCTGAAGAAGAATCTCAAGGACCGCTGGTGGCACTCGATGGTGCGCGCGCGCCAGGACATCGAGGGGATCGACGCCGCGATCCTGATGCATCGTGAGGTCTGGGTTGCGAGCGGTCACGTCGCCGGATTCACGGACCCGCTCGTCGATTGCCGCAATTGCAAGAAGCGCTTCCGCGCCGACGACCCGCGAATCAAAGGCACACCCGGAACGCCAGATGCTCAGTGTCCCGCATGCGGCATGAAGGGGACGCTCTCCGAGCCGCGTCTCTTCAATCTCATGTTCCGCACCTTCATGGGACCCGTAGAAGACTCGGCGGCGGAGATCTTTCTGCGTCCGGAAACGGCGCAGGGTATCTACGTCAACTTCCTGAACGTCCAGCAGGCGATGCGGCAGAAGGTGCCATTCGGCATTGCCCAGATCGGAAAGGCGTTCCGCAACGAGATCACGCCCGGCAACTTCATCTTCAGAACTCGTGAATTCGAGCAGATGGAGATGCAGTTCTTCGTCGAGCCGGGCACCGACATGCAGTGGTTCGACTACTGGAAAGAGCAGCGCATGACGTGGCACCGCAGCCTCGGCCTGGCCGAGGAGCGCCTGCAATTTCATCAGCACACGACGGAAGAGCTGGCGCATTACGCGCGCGCGGCCTTCGACATTCAGTTCGATTTCGGTGGCACCCTCGGCTTCCAGGAGATCGAGGGCGTCCACAATCGCGGCGACTTCGACCTGACCCAGCATCAGAAGCATTCGGGGAAGAAGCTCGAGTACTTCGACCAGCCGAACAATCGACGCTTTGTACCCAATGTCGTGGAGACATCCGTCGGCGCCGATCGGACGACCCTCGCCCTGCTCGTGAATGCGTACCGCGAGGAGCAGGTGCCTGGAGAGGAGGAGGGACGCACTGTGCTGGGCTTCGCGCCCTCGCTGGCACCCGTCAAAGCGGGAGTCTTTCCACTCGTGAAGAAGGACGGCATGCCGGAGTTCGCGGAGAAGCTCGCAAAGGAGCTGCGCGCCGGCTTCCCGGTCTTCTATGACGAGTCGGGCGCGATCGGCCGACGGTACCGCCGGCAGGACGAAGTCGGTACGCCGTTCTGCATCACGGTCGATGGCCAGACGATGCAGGATGGAACGGTGACGATCCGCGACCGTGACACGTTGCAGCAGGAGCGCGTCGCCGCGGATCGAGTGCGCAGCGTGATCGCCGAGCGAATCGGTGTGGGCGTGTGAGCAGTGGGAGGCTGAAATGGCGGTACTGAAATCGACGTCGCTCTCCATCGATCGCCTGCGGCGCGATGGTGAAGTCTTCATGGAGGAGCTCTCGCGCGAGTACTACCTCGCGCACTCTGGGCAGAAGTCCTCCGCCGAGCTGCAGCCCGTGTACGAGAAGCACGGGGCGATCCTTGGTCCGGACGCGCTGGCGATGGTGGTGGAGCTGTTCCGCGGCGCGCCGGCAGGGAGCGAGGAGCAGCGCGGCCTTCGGCTGCTCACCGACTGGCTCGCGGAATCGCAGAGCGCGCGCGCGTTGGCTCCGCTCGACGAGCGGGAGATCAGCTGGGAGGGAAGCGCCATCGTGCAGCTCGCCGATGGTCGCCAGCTGGAGTATCAGCGCGTCGCGATCGAGCTCGGGAACACCGCGGCGATGCGGGAGCGTCACGAGATCGACGCCGCGCGTGCGGCGCTCGTGCAGCGGGAGCTCGCGCCGATGCGTCGCGAGCGTTTCCAGCGCGAGCGCGACATTACCGAAGATCTCGGTCTCGCGAAGGACTACAACTCGGGCTTCGAGCTGCTGAGCGGGATCAACCTCGCCTCGCTCCGCGCCGAGTGCGACGCCTTTCTGCGTGAGACGCAGGCGATGTGGGATGATGTGCTGCCCGAGTTCCTCCACTCCCGTCTGCAGATGACGCGCACGGAGGCGACCCGCGCCGACGCTCTGGCGCTCTTCCGTGCCAAGGAGTTCGATCGCTTCTTCCCGCCGACCTCGATGGAGTCGGCTATCCGGAAGCAGGTGCTGGAAATGGGCATCGACGCCACGGCGTCGGGCCGCGTTGTCTTCGACACCGGCGACCGGGAAGGGAAGCGCTCGCGCGCCTTCTGCGCGCCCGTGCGCATACCTAACGAGGTGTACCTCGTGATGCGGCCGCACGGCGGCCAGACGGACTGGAACACCTTCCTCCACGAGCTCGGGCACGCGCTGCACTTCGCCTACATGCGTCCCGACCTGCAGTACGAGTATCGCTGGCTCGGCGACAACTCGATCACGGAAGGGTACGCGATGCTGTTCGACCATCTGATGCAGGACGTCGGATGGCTCAGGCGGTACACGGAGCTCGGGCCGGCGAATCTCCGTGGCTTTCTCCGCGCGGTGGGCTTTGAGGAGCTTCATTTTCTCCGCCGGTACGCGGCTAAGCTGGGCTACGAGATCGAGCTGTACGGCGGAGACGTGTCGTGGGATGCGCTTCCCGACCTGTACACCGACCGCCTAACGACGGCGACGGGGTTCCGGTACAGCCCCGCCGATGCATTCGTCGACGTCGATCCGCGGTTCTACGCCGCGCGCTATCTCAGGGCCTGGCAGCTGCAGGCGCTCATCTCGGAGACGCTCGTCGAGCGCTTCGACGCGGACTGGTGGCGGAATCCGCGCGCCGGGCCGTGGATCTGTTCCGCGCTCTTCGGCGAAGGCCAGCGCGAGCTCGCGGGCGAGCAGGCGCAGCGAATCTCGGGCAAGGAACTTTCCTTTGGTCCGCTGGTTCGTGCGGTCACGCGGATGCTCGAGTAAGGAGACCGGTCCATAGCGATACCACCATTGCAGAATGCCGCAGTGGCCACTGCGTCGATTTGCATGGCGAATCCTCGCGGATGCGTTGCGGTGGTGGAAATCGTCCTCGAAGGTGAGACCGCTGCGAACGCGCGGACCTCACTACTGCGACCGCGTAACTACGGTCCAGCTCGATCGTCAAAACGACGACTATGGCCACCGTCCTCATTGTCGACCAGGATCCGTCCGTTCGCGGGGTGCTCACGAAGGCGCT
>JAJKIR010000047.1 GCA_021154325.1 Gemmatimonas sp. | reverse complement strand
CTCTCTACTCTCTACTCTCTACTCTCTACAATTGTCCGACGTTCGCGCCCCAGCGCTCGATCTCGGCCCGATAGCCCGCATCGTCGTAGCGGGACGGGAGGAACCACTTCGCGTACTCCGGCAGACGCGCATTCGTCAGGTGCGCGGCGAGGAGGTCGGCGCCGGCGTGCGAGCCCATGATGCCGTACCCCGAGAGCGCGCCGAGCACATATGCGCCGTCGACGGGAAGGGGACCGACGAGCGGGCGATTCTCGCGCGTCTTGCAGTAATAGCCACCGTCGACGAAGCCACGATCGCCATGCCCGAAATACGCCTTCACTGCCGGGAGCATCCGCGCGAGGCCGCGGATCGCCACCTCGCCGTAGTGCCGGTCGAAGCGCGGCGGCCAAGCGAAGGCGCGGGGCTCGATGTCGTACGTCCAGATGATGTACAGCTCGTCGCCGTGCGGCCCATCGATCGGCCGCACATGAACGCCGCCGGGAAAGGGGAGCAGCAAGCGCTCGCCGTCGGGCTCGGCGCGGAGCGTCGCGCGCTCTTGGTCCGTCCATGGAAGCTCGACGGGATCGTTCCAGATGAGGAACGGGATCGCGCGGTCGACAACGCGACGCGTGTCGCGCAGGGTGAGCTTGGCGTGGAGCTCCTGGAAGAGCGGCAGCTCGAGGTCGAGCATGCGCAGGACATCCGGAAGCACGGGTCCCGCCGCGATGGCGACGCGGGCGGTGTCGATCCTTGCGCCGGAGGCGAGGCGCACGCCGCGCACCCGGCCGCCGTCGGTGTCCATCGCGGTGACGCGGTCGCGCACGAAGGTGACGCCGGCGCCGAGCGCGCGCTTGAGCATCCACGCGCCTAACGCGATGGCGTTGAACCAGCCGGCGCGGCGCACGTGGAGCGCGGCGCCGGTATCCGGCGTGAGGCCCGGAAAGGCGTGATGGGCAGCAGTGCCGTCGAGGAGGTCGGCGCCGTTAGGCTGGCGCGCAAAGCCCTCCGCCGGCGCGGGCTGGTACGACGACGCGTCGCCCGCATGCTCGCGCAGCTCCCCCATGCCGAACGCGGAGACCTCACGGGCCGTCGCGCGCAGACGATCGACGCCTTCTTCGTCGGCGGTGACAAAGACGTAGCCGCGCCGATTGAGGCGGAACGCGTTGCCGCTCTCGTCCGCCATCTCCTCCAGCAGATCGATGCTGCGCGTCATGTAGCGGAGCATCGTCGCGTCGGGTCCGGGCCACCAGTTGCGGTAGGCCTGCGTGCCCTTGTCGCTCGTGAGCGTCAGCGGTTCGCGCTCGTCGATCAGCACCACGCGCCGAGCCGCGCGTCGCGCGGCCAGATGGTAGACGGCGGCGATGCCAGCCATGCCGGCGCCCACGACCACGATCTCGGCCGTGTCAGCCATTCTGGTGATTGGTCGTTGGTGAGTGGTGGTTGGTGGTAGGTGCTAGGTGGTAGGTGCTAGGTGCTAGGAAGAAGACGCTTCGTTCCGAACCACTCGCCACTCGCCACCATTCACCAACCACCAACCACACTACGTCCAAGCGGGCACGACATCAATCACGATCGCGGAGATCGGCGTCGAAGTTGTCGTCTTCGGGGTCGCGCTTCGGATGCTTGAACTTGTCGTTGCCCTCGGGGCCAGTCGGATCCGCATCCGTGCCTCGAGCGTTGTTGCCGATGTTCTCCCGCGCGTCGCCACGGGCCTCGAATCGAGAGTCGGGCTTGGCGTCGCTCCGCTGATCGCTGGGAATGGGATCGCGCACGTCGTCGTTCTGACGATATTGCGGGCGATGGCTGGATGGCTGGTGATTGTCGGCCATGGTGGTGATTGGTTATTGGTCGTTGGTGGTTGGTGATGGAGTAGCAGAGTGAGCATCTCCGGCACCTGACGTGCCAGATGCACGCTCACGTCGCGTGGCGGCGGGCTCGACGCCAGCGATGCCACCGCTCCCAGCAGAAGCCGGCGAGCCATCCGAGTGCGAAGCCGACGAGCGCGCCGACAATGGCTGCCTTCACCACGACCCACATGAACGCGAAGAGACCGCGCGCCGGATCGAGGCGACGCACGCCGCGCACGATGAGCAGCCAGTACTGCACGCCCCGCGTCAGTGCCGCCATGATTCCGGAGGCGATCGCGACGCCCGCGGCGAAATCGTCGCGCCGGGTTCGGTAGTACGACTCCGGGCGGCGCGGCCGGCGCGGTATGCCGATCATGTCGGATAATCGACGCCAGCGAGTCGCACCGTCGCGTCCCAGAGCCGGCGTCGCTGCTCGGGATCGCGCGCCAACGGCGGCGCAGGCACGGTGCGCCCGCCTAACGTGATGCAGCAGTCGGCACCGGGCGGCGTCACCGTCGCCGCGGCGACCACCGCTTGCGCCGCGGCGTCGGGGTGGAGAAAGACCGCGCGCCAGAGTGGCCGGAGCCATGCCGCGCGCCACCACCAGCGCTCGCGCAGCAAGTCGGTCGCCACCAAGCCGGGATATACGCATACCGCCGAGACACCGCGCGTCGTTAGGCGTTCGGCAAGCGACAGCGTGAACATCACGTTCGCGAGCTTGGACTGGAGATACGCGCGGGTGCCGTTGTAGCGACGCGTCTGCTGGAGATCGCTGAAGTCGATGCGTCCCCAGCGGGCAAGCGAAGACGAGACAGTGAGGACGCGCGCCGGGGCGGCTGCCTCGAGAGCTGGCAGCAGCAACCGCGTGAGCAGAAACGGGGCGAGATGATTCACCGCGAGAGTCGCCTCGATGCCATCGGCGCTGACGGTGCGATGGAGGTGCTGCACGCCGGCATTGTTCACCAGGAGATCGATGCGCGGCCAGCGCGCGGTGATCTCGGCGGCGGCAGCGCGGATGGATGCGAAGGAGGCGAGATCGCAGGCGATGGTATTGCGCGACGGATCACGTCCGAGTGTCACGACGGTTGCGCCGCGGGCGGCGAGTGCGGCGGCCGTGGACTTGCCGATGCCGCGGCTCGCGCCGGTGACGACGCATACGTACGTTGACGGCCGACGATCATTCATGTTGAGGAGTCGCGGTACACCGCGGGAGAATCTAAGTGACGGGTCTCACTCGACTGCTCGCCATCGCACTGCTTCTGGGTACGGCGCTCCTCGGCGTCGGTGCCGCGTTTCATCCGATGCTCGTCGCCGATGCCGGCGCGCAGCTGCGCACGATGGCGACGACGCCGTACTGGCGCGCGTTGCACGTCACGATGCTCGCCGGATCGGGATTGGTCATAGCCGGAGTCTGGGTGCGGCTCCTGACCGATCGCGGGGCATCGAGCGCGCTGGTCGCCACGCTGGCAATCATCATCATGGGTATCGCGCTCAATGCGTTGGATATCGCATTCATGGCCAGCTCGGGAGCGCGCATGGCCACGTACTTCGCTGCCGGACACGTGGAGATGTCAACCATCTACGACGTGACCCATGCGAGCATGCTCATGGCCGCGCGTTTCGGCAATTTCATAGTGGCACTGGGAGCAGTCGCACTGGGCGCAATCGAGTGGCGCGATCCGTCGCGTCCGCGATGGCTGGCGTGGCTCGCCTGGGTCGCGGCGGCCGGCGGCTTCGTCGGCGTTTTCTTCTTCGACGACCCGAGCCGGCTCGTGTTCGCGGCGGTCGCTCTGCTGTCGGCCTGGGAGGTGGCGACGGCCCTGCTAGCATTCCCTTTGCCGGCGGCGCAGCCGTTGCCTCGTTAGGCGAGGTAGCGCTCCTTGAAGCGTTTCGCGGCGTAGATGCCGGCCGCGGTGCCGACCATGCTCAGCACAAACGCGGCCGTCGTGCCGACGACCGCGCCAGCGTACCAGCCAATCGTGCCCCCAATGAACGCGCCGAGAGTGCCAAGCATCACTCGATGGACGCGTCACCGCATCCAGGGTTACGGGGCAGCCACTGATCCGCCGCTCACTCCCCGCGGCGAATCACCGCACCGGCGCGCGCACCGGTGACCTTGCCGTCGTCGTAGGCGAGAATGCCATTCACCCAGACCTTCACGATCCCGACGGAGAGGGCGTGAGGCTCGCTCGGCGTCGCACGGTCGGTGACCGTGTTGGGATCGAAGAGCACGAGATCGGCACGCATTCCTGGCGAAACCCGCCCCCGATCGTGAATGCCGACGTTGGCGGCGGCGAGAGACGTCATCTTCCGGATCGCTTCGGGAAGTGAGACGACATGCTGCTCGCGCACATAGCGGCCGAGCACGCGCGAGAAACTGCCGAAGCCGCGCGGATGTTTGCCTTCGAGCTCGCCATCGGTGCAGATGTTGGCGAAGGGCCATTTTATGATCTTCGCGATGTCGCGCTCGTCCATCGAGGCGGCGATGATGGTCTCGCCGGCCGGGCGTCCGGCCTTCTCCGCCGCTTCGGCTTCGTTCACGAGCCACATGAGGGTGGTGGCGGGGTCGCTACCACGCATCCGCGCGATCTCGTCGACGGTGTGGCCGGCGTACACGGGCATGGGCTCGTAGCGCGTGAGCGTGATCTCGTTAGGTGGCGCGACCTCGTCGAGCGCGAACTCGGCGGCCTTGCGATCCGTGAAGTTCCGCTCGGGGAAGAGCACGGTGAGCCCCGACTGCCAGTAGCGGTACGGATAGACGTCGGCGGTGATGTCGATGCCGCGCGCGCGGGCACCGTCGAGGAGCGCGATGAGGCTGTCGGCCCGCCCCCAGAGGGACTTCATCGCCAGCTTGGTGTGAGACACCTGCACTGGCAGCCGCGCCTGGCGTCCGATGTCCACGATCTCGTCGATGGCGCTCCAGAACGCGCGGTCCTCACTCCGTATGTGCGAGATGTAGCGGCCGCCTAACGAAGCAGTTGCCCTTGCGAGATCGACGAGCTCCTCGTGGCTCGAGTAGATCCCCGGATCATACTCGAGCCCCGACGAGAGGCCGAGCGCGCCGGATCGCATTTCCTGGAGCACGAGCTCGCGCATGCGGGCGATCTCCGCCGCTGTTGCCGTGCGCTTGTAATCGGCGCCGAGCACCCGCTCGCGCACCGTGCCGTGGCCGACGTACGATGCGACGTTGATGGGGGGATGTGCCGCCTGCAGCTTAGTAAAGAAATCCGTGAGTGGAAACGGCGATTCGCCGTCCTGGCCGACGACGACCGTGGTGATCCCCTGATTGAGCGCGCCGATGGCATCGTTGCCTTCGAGCAGGGAGCGGTCGGCATGGCTGTGCGTGTCGATGAAGCCGGGTGCGAGCGTGAGGCCGTTTCCGTCCACGACCCGATCGCCATCGCGCGGCGCGGCCGGTCCCGGTTCGACGGCAACGATCCGGCCACTCGTTATGCGCACGGCGGCTCGCACCGCCGGGCCGCCCGAACCGTCGAGCAGCGACACGTTGGTGATGAGGGTGGACGGCACCGTGCTGCGCATCGCGGGGCGAGGGCCGCAGGAAGCGGCGAAGGATGCCAAGACGACGGTAGCGGCGGCGCGAATGGAGCGATGATACATGCGTTGCTTGCTCGGGGAAACGGAGAGGTGTAGCATATCCGCCGCATCGGTCCGTCTCCAGTGCGCAGCGTCTCGCGGCCGATGCCCCCTCGCCTTTCCGGAGTGCCCCATGCGATCGACGCCGCGTTATGCAATCGCCTCCCTGCTTGCCGCCGCGCTCGCGGCGCCGCCGGCGCTGGCGCAACCACCGCGCGTCAGCGTCGACTCGAGCACGCATGGGCGCGTGGACGCGATCTTCGCCCAGTGGAATCGGACAGATTCGCCGGGATGTGCCGTCGGCGTCTATCGCGGCGGTGTCGTCGAGTACGCTCGTGGCTACGGGATGGCGAACCTCGAGCTCGGTGTCGCGCTCTCGCCGCAGTCGATCTTCGACATCGGATCGACGTCGAAGCAGTTCACGGCGATGAGCATCATGCTCCTCGCGCGCGACGGCAAGCTCTCGCTGGACGATGACATTCGAAAGTTCATTCCCGAGCTGCCGAACTACGGAAAGACGATCACGATCCGCCACATTCTCACGCATACGAGCGGGATTCGGGACTACCTCACGCTCTGGGGGCTGGCCGGCGTCGACGACGCCGACCTCACCACCGACGACGACGCGCTCGCCCTCATCGTGCGGCAGCGCGAGCTCAACTTCGCGCCGGGCGATGCCTGGCTCTACAGCAACTCGGGCTTCTTTCTCGCCTCGGTGATCGTGAAGCGGGTGAGTGGAAAGACGCTCGCGCGCTTCGCGGCGGAGCGGATCTTCGCGCCGTTAGGGATGACGCACACGCGCTTCAACGACGATCACATGGCGATCATCCCGAACCGCGCGACCGGGTACGCGCCGCGGGACAGCGGCGGATGGGCGACGGCGATGTCGAACTTCGAGCAGACGGGAGATGGCGCGGTTCAGACGTCGATCGATGACATGCAGCGCTGGGATGAGAACTTCTACACGGGCGTGGTCGGCGGCGCGGAGACACTCGCGTCCATGCAGAAAACGGCGGTGCTCAATGACGGCAAGCAGCAGACGTACGCACTCGGCCTCATGGTCGATCGCTACCGCGGGCTTCGCAGCGTGAGCCATGGCGGCTCATGGGCCGGCTATCGCGCCGAGCTCCTGCGCTTGCCCGATCAACATCTTTCGGTGGCGTGCCTCTGCAACCTGGCGCGCACCAACCCATCCCTGCTCGCGCGCCGCGTCGCCGAGGTCTACCTCGGCGATCAGATGACACCGTCCGATGCGAATGTCACTGCCGCGGGCCGCCGGACGCCGGCCGCGCCGACGAGCAGCCGGACTCCCGCCGCGGGCGAGCTTACTCGTTATGCAGGACGCTACCAGAGCCCGGAGCTCGAGACCATCTACACGCTCTCGGTGGAGAATGGGAAGCTGATGCTGCGGCGCCGGCGGTCCGAGGCAATTGCCCTCGTGCCGAGTGCCACTGATACCTTCATGGCGGAAGGCATCACCTATCGCTTTGTGCGTGACAAGGGACGAGTGGCTGGTTTTCTCGTCGATGCGGGGCGGACGCGTAATCTGAGGTTCGACGTGGTTGGGGGGCGCTGAGCACGCGTCTGGATCGCGCCTGGTCGAGATCGCGACCGCTCATGAAAAGACCTAATCACGAATGACGCGAATTTGGGCGAATTGCTCCGTGTGCGGGTCGAGCTCTGTCGGCCTCGGCCAGTTCACTCTTTGTTTGTGAACGGCGGAAGGAGCATCCTGAGGTCCTTCACAAAAAATCATCCCGGCTCGTTGAGAGAGCGTCTCTCTCCACCACACGGAACAATTCGCGTTCATTCGCGTCATTCGTGATCAGGTCTTTCTCTGAACAGTCGTGATCTGGACGGGCCGAAAAGATCCCTTTACTGGTCCTCCCGACACGCCTCGTTGCAGATGACGATGGCCGCGCAGCGGCGCTGGAAGTACTCGGCGGGGTGATCTCCGCGGCCGAGGAGCTCGTGGAGCATCTCGTGCCGCACGACGAGCGGGTTCTCGACCTTTTCGCCGGCGAGGAGGATCCAGTGCACGCCGTTCCACCAGTAGCCGTCGTACTGGCCTGTGCCGTACGTGAATGACGTCCGCCCAGGCACCACGAACCACGTGATTCGCGAGAGATCCCCGTGCAGGCCGGCGCACTCTTCGGTCGCGCGCCACCAGTCGGCGTAGCTGTCCGGAGGCGTGAGCGCCTCGGCCGCGGCGGGGAGCTCGGGCGGCTCCGGCGGCGCCAGTGGGAAATCGCGACACGCGCCGGCGAGGGCGAACAGCGTCGCGAACGAAATCGTGGTGCGGGGCAGTAAGGAGCGGAGCGTCATGGGCGGGCCAAACGATGTGGCCGCCACGATAATGCTTTCGTCCCGCCTCGGCCAGCATCATCTCATTGCACCACTTGTCATCTCGCGACGGCCATCATATCCTTGCCAATACGGCCAAGGCGTTCGCGCCACGGCCGGACAATCGAAGCCGTGGTGATTTGCCGCCTATTGCCGCCACGTAAAACAAGGAGCTAAAACGCGAGAGCCCGGGCGGCCATTTCAGTCGCCTGGGCTTCGTCGTTGATCCGACTCTCGTCCGCCGACTCGCGGACGCGGAGGTCAGGTCGACGTCATGGATTCGCCGGGTGGCACCGAATGGTTCGTCTCACGAACCACCGGTGCCTTTTTTTTCGGTGAAATGGAACGCAGGTGAGCGTGTGAGGAAAGTGTAACGGTCCTCCGAGCCCGCTCACCTCAGTTGATGGAAGCGGATTTGTTTCGTGTCTCGTAATTACGAACCTCGAGGACCCGATGAGCATCACACGCGCTGACAAGCCGCTCGCGATCTATCACGAGCATCCGGATTGGTTCAAGCCGCTCTTCACCGAGCTGGAAGGGCGAGGGATCGCCTACGAGCGGCTCGACGCCGCGTCGCATTCCTACGATCCGTCGGAGGGCGCGGACGACGTGCCATACTCCCTCGTCTTCAATCGCGCGAGCCCGTCCGCGTATCTGCGCGGACACGCGCAGACCACGTTCTACACGCTCCACTGGCTTCGCCACCTCGAGCGGCTCGGCATCCCGACGGTGAACGGAAGTGCGGTGTACTCGCTCGAGCTGTCGAAGAGCTCGCAGCTGGATCTGCTCGAATCGTTAGGCCTGCCGTATCCGCGGTCGCGCGCGATCAACAATCCGGCGCGAGCAGTGGCGGCGGCGCGGGACGCGCGGCTGCGCTATCCGGTGCTCGTGAAGGCCAACATCGGCGGATCCGGCGCCGGGATCGTTCGCTACGACAGCGAGGACGCGCTCGCCGATGCGGTCGCGCGCGGCGCCGTGGATCTCGGGATCGACGGCACGGCGCTCGTTCAGGAGGCGGCTCCGCTGCGCGACGGCCACATCACGCGCGTCGAGACGCTCGGGGGCGAGTACCTGTACGCAATCAATGTGTTCCCGGCGCAGGGCTCGTTCGATCTCTGTCCCGCGGATGCCTGCCAGCGCGTCGACGGTGTGGAGCTCGTGCGGGGCGCATGTGCGGTCGACGCGCCGAAGACGGGACTCCGTGTCGAGGGAACGACGCCATCCCGCGCGATCATCGAGCAGGTCGAGCGCATCTCGCGCGAAGCGCACCTCGACGTCGGCGGCATCGAGTTTCTCGTCGACGACCGCGACGGCAAGCACTACTTCTACGACGTCAATGCGCTCTCGAACTTCGTTGCCGACGCGCCGAACGTGATCGGCTTCGATCCATTCGTTAGGCTGGTGGACTATCTCGAGCTGCGCGGGGCGCGGGACGAGGGACGAGGGACGAGGGACGCGGAGCTCGTCGCGCCCAAAACGCATCCCGCAACCCGCATCCCACGGCCCGCAGCCGCCGGGGCCCGCCAATGAGGTACGGCTATTGGCTCCCCGTCTTCGGCGGCTGGCTCCGCAATGTCGAAGACGAGCAGATGAGCGCGTCATGGGAGTACGTGAAGCGTCTCGCGCAGCGGAGCGAGGAGATCGGCTACGACATCACCCTCATCGCCGAGCTGCTGCTCAACGACATCAAGGGAATCGCGGCACCATCGCTCGATGCCTGGTCGACGGCGGCGGCGCTCGCGGCGGTGACGGAGCGACTCGAGCTGATGGTCGCGGTGCGGCCGTCGTTCCACCCGCCCGCGATCCTCGCCAAGCAGGCGGCGAACATCGATCGCATCGCGAACGGGCGACTCGCGCTCAACGTCGTCTCGGCGTGGTGGAAGGACGAGGCGCGCCGCTATGGCGCCGCCTTCGACGAGCACGACGATCGGTACGCTCGCACGAGCGAGTGGCTCGACGTCGTCAACGGCGCCTGGCATGAGCAAACGCTCACGTACAGCGGTCGATACTATCGGGCCGAGGATCTCGTACTCGAGCCGAAGCCGGTCGCGACGGGGGCGCGCCATGGCCGCCCTCGTCCGACGATCTACGCGGGTGGCGAGTCGGAGGCAGCGAAGACGCTGATCGCGCGGAAGTGCGATGCCTACGTGATGCACGGTGATCCACCGGAGCGCATCGCGCCGAAGATCGACGACCTGGGCCGGCGGCGTGAGGCGGCGAGCGAGGCCCTGCGGCGCGAGACCGGCGAAGAGCTTCCGCCGCTCGCCTTCGGCATCGCGGCGTACGCCATCGTGCGCGACACCGAGGAGGAAGCAGCGCGCGAGCGCGCGCGGATCACGAACGTCGCGCCCGGCTCACCGGGCTACGGCAACTATCAGGACTGGATAGCAAACACGAAACTCGAGCAGCGTGTGAGCCTCGAGGACTACTCGGTGTCGAATCGAGGGTTGCGCGCGGGGCTGGTCGGCACCGGCGAGCAGGTGGCGGAGCAGATCGCACGCTTCTCGGAGGCGGGCATCGATCTCCTGCTCCTGCAGTGCAGCCCGCAGCTCGAGGAGATGGAGCGCTTCGCCGCCGAGGTGATTACGCCCGCGGCAATCGTCTAGCGCGCGCGCTGGAGGTCGGCCGACGGCTCCAGTTCGCCGGCGCCGTCGGCGACCGTGCTCGTCCCGTCATCCGAGAGGCTCATGGCTTCGAGCACGTTCGGCTCGTCGCGACCCTCGAGGACGCGTGCGAACGTGCTGCGGATGATGCCGTAGCACTCGCAGACGACGCGTTCCAGACCGGCGCGGTCGGCGATGAAGACGCGCCCGCGCGTGTACGAGATGAGTCCGGCCTGCTGGAGCTGGCTCGCGGTCTCGCTCACCGTCGCGCGGCGCACGCCGAGCATCTGCGAGAGAAAATCCTGCGTCAGCTCGAAGTCGTCGCCAGGCATCCGATCGTGCACCATGAGGAGCCACCGCGCGCAGCGCTGCTCCATAGTGTGCGCGCGATTGCAGCCTGAGCACTGGGCGGCGAGCGTGAAGACGCAGACACAGTAGCGATCGAGCAGCGTCCGCAGGGTTGGCATCCGCGCCACCAGCGTTCGGAACTGTGACGTGGGAAGTCGCAGCGCCTCACCAGGCACCTGGACGAAGGCCTGCTCGGGGACAGCGTCGACGCCGAGGTAGACGGGAAGGCCGATGACTCCCTCGCAGCCAATCGTCGCGGTCTCGATAGCGGTGCGATCGCGCATGATGCTCACGACGGAGATGACGCCCGTCTCGACGAAATAGAGGTGCGAGATCGGACGGAGCACGTCGTAAGCGACCATGCGGCGCTCGAGCGACACGTGCTCGAGGTGCGGCACGATCTGCTCGAGCTCATCCGAAGGAAGGCTCGAGAGAATCTTGTTGCGATAGTGTGACATGGTATCGCTGACCCGTAATAACAAGAGTCGGGCCGCCGCGCTCGACGCCTCCCGGAACGGCAGCAGAGTCCGCCGCCTGCCGAAGGTGTCATACAGCGATTTACTATATGGTCAAGCGATATAGTTGTCGCACACCATCGCGGCCTAACGATTTGGTGCGCTGGGCGATTCTCTACGCAGGTTGAACAAAGGAATAACCGCAGAGGACGCATCCTTCGCGTCCTCTGCGGTTCACAAATTCCAGTCGCGTGTCCGGAACCGGATCAGCTTTTCAACGCCTCGAGCTTCCGCTGCGCTGCCATCATGTGGGCCTGGAAGGCCGGCGCGATGCGGGTGACGAGATCCTTGAGCTCCTGATTCTGGATCGCGGGGAGCAGCGTGCCCGTGACCGCGTCGATGACGGCCTTGTGGAAATTGACCTCGTGCTGCAGGAAGGCGCGGTCGAACTCCTTACCGTTGGCGGCGTTCAGCGTCTTTATCGCCGCTTCGTGATCATTCACCATCGCGAAATCCTTCGGCGGCGTCGGCTGGACACCGAGCTTCTTCGCGAGATCACGTCCCTGCTGCCGCACCATCGCATGGTCGTGTGCGAGCATCGCCCCGAACTCGCGGATCTCCTTGGTCGTTCCCTTCTTCTCGGCGAGCTGTCCGGTCTCGATGTCCCACGTATTCGCGGCGTCGAAGATCGCGACAATCGTCGGATCGTCGAGAGCGGCTTTGGGCGTGGCACCTAACGAGCCGGCACGCGTCGACGCGACGATCGTAACGCCGGCGACGGCAATGGCGGCAGCGAGAGCAACATGGCGGACGACACGGCGGGTCTGGACTGAGCTGGACATAAGATCGAAAGGGCTAGGGTGAACGATCCGGCCAAATCATCGGCCGTTCGGCATAGTACGGCCGTGGTCCATAATATGTCAAGGAAAAACTGGACTAATTGCAAATTGCCTCTGGCCCGGGACCTGCCCGCGTGACACCTTGCAGAACATGATCGCGCGCGCGCACCGACCCGACGGGCCCACCCGTGGCCAGGTCATCGCCCTCCTTCGACGGGGCGCGATGACGGTGGACGAGCTCGCGAACGCCATCGGCGTCACCGATAACGCCGTGCGCCTTCACCTCACCGCGCTCGAGCGCGACGGCCTCGTGAGAGCCGAGGGCGTTCGCCGCGAGGGAAGCGTGGGAAAGCCGGCGACGCTCTATGCGGTCACCCCCGACGCACAGGTTGCCTTCTCCAAGGCGTACGAGCCCGTGCTGTCGACGCTGCTCGTCTCACTCGCCGGCAGGCTGTCGGGTCGCGAATTGACGGAGCTCCTCCGGGACGTCGGCCGCCAGCTCGCGTCGAGCACGGCGTCCAACAAGGAGACGTTCGAGCAGCGCGTCGAGGCAGCCGCGGCACTGCTGGAGTCGTTGGGCGCGGAAATCGACGTCGAGCCGGCGGAAGGGACGGATGGCTACGTCGTTCGTGGCTTCGCCTGCCCGTTGAGCCGATCTGTGGCGCAGTGTCCGCCGCTCTGCGCGGCCGTCGAGGAGCTCGTCGCGGGGGTAACGCGCGCGAAGGTGCAGGAGCGCTGCGACCGGAGCGGGTTGCCGAGATGTAGCTTCCTCGTCACTCCACGCGGGACGCGAACGAAGGCGTGAGGCCGGAGTCGCACCGCGAGCCGGCGATGCGCCCCAGGTCCCATGGCCACTGTCTCCCCCGCGCGAGCGACAACCGAAACCGAGAGCCTTCACGTCGTCGACGCCTCGGCGATCGCGTATCGGTTGTACGACATCGGCTACGAGATCGATCTCGATAGAGCCAGCGCGCTCTTCGCGCCGGACGGCGCCACTCGCGAGCGGCCGGCCCGCAACGAGGCGCAGGCGCTGCAGATCGTGAATCCGCCGCTCTTCGTCGCGCTCGGCACCGAAGTCCTCACCATCGAAGGGTCCCAACTGCGTGCGGAGGTCTCCGCGCGTCTGTACGATTTCGGCACCTGCTCGTTGCAGCTCCGGGTCGACGTGCCGGGGAATCTGTCGTGGGAGCGGTTCACGGCTTTCGGGAACGCGGTCGATACGTCCGCGGCGCTGCCGGCGATCTTCGCCCGGCAGGTCGAGTCGCTCCGCGCGCGCGTCGCGCCGGCGGTCAATCGCCCGTACCTCGCGTCGGTAGTCGAGGACTACGTCGTCTTCCGGATCACGCGGCTCGCCGATGACACGGGCGCATCGTTAGGTACGGGCGTGCTCACCGACGATCACATCGTGCCGCTGCTCCTCCGGGAGCGCCGCGGCCTGTCGCCCGACGCGCGCCGCGAGCTGCTCCCGCACCGCTTCTCGTACTACCCCGACGATCTCACGGTGCTTACCTGGGACAATGCGCTCGTCGTCGAGCCGCGGGCCGACGATCGGGACGTCGAGTACATCCTCGAGTTCGCGAACGCGCAGCTGCTGGAGCTTCGTTTCTACGACGCGGTGCTCGACGCCGAGCTGCCGGCGATGTACGACCGGATCGCCGCCGCGCGTGAGCGCGTATCGGCGCTCCCGACCTGGCGCTATCGCCCGCTCCTGGCGCGGCTCCAGACGCGCGTCGCGGACGTCACCGAATTGGTGGAACGCGTCGACAACGCGCTGAAGGTGACCGACGATGTCTATCTCGCGCGCATCTACGCCGCCGCGCTCGAGCTGTTCCGCGGCACGGCCTGGCGCCGTGGCATCGAGCGCAAGCTCCAGATCGTGCGCGAGACGTACGGGATGCTGAACGCCGAAGCGCAGGCGGCGCGCGCGGAGCTGCTCGAGATCGCGATCATCGCGCTGATCGTGATCGAGATCGTGCTCGGATTGCGGCGGTAGTCAAGCCAGCAGGGTGCGGGCTGGACCTGGACTCGGAATGGGTCAGCCCAGCTTGGAGCGGTCAGCGCCTCAGCTCTAAGCCATGAGCCATGAGACTCGCTTGGGAGATGCGGTGCCGTGAACTGGCAGGCACTCTGGAAGTCCGACCTCGAGCGATCAGCTGGGAGCTCTTCAGCTTACAGCCCCGTGCTCAGCTGACAGCTTGGCCGCTGGCCACCTTGGAACTCGACCGAACCGAAAAGTAATTGCTGTCGGCTCGCCGCTGACGCGCTGGCGGCTCTCAGCTGGGCTGCGTGGTGAATTTCGCCGATTCAAATACCGCTAAATCAGGCGGCCTTCGCCGCCGCCTGTAGACGATCGCAGATCGATACCGGATCCACGAACCGACCATCCGCTCCTAACGTGCGAATGATCCGCTCGCCGAAGATCGGTGCGATGCGGGCCCAGTTGCTGGAGACGGCGCCCACATAACGATCGAATAACGTGGTGTCCGGCTTTCCGCGGGCGTAAACGCCGTTGCGGAGCACCGTGCTGCGGCTCGCGTAGCGCTGGCGCGCGGCAAGACGGTCGGCCTCGAACCACCAGGCGACCACGCCGAAGCTCGTCATCTCCCGCGTGAAATCGACAAGATCAGGCGGGAAGATCCAGGTGAGCACCGAGGGCTTTCCGAGGGTGCGCAGATGACGCACGAACTCGCGCAGGCGGCCCGAGTCGAGACTCGCGACGCGCTCCTTCTCCGTCCAGAAAGGCGGGAGACCCGCCGTCTTGAGGCAATCCGCGGCGTCGAGGTCGACGTGGACGTAGCCGCGATTGTCGCGCAACCAGTCACCGAAGCTCGTCTTGCCGCTGGCGGGCATGCCGGTGATGAGTAAAGTCTGAACCTGAGCGGGCATCGGAATCGTCCTGCGCGGTCACTCGCTTGTGGCGGGTGACGCGCTCGAAGTCGGAGAAGGGGGAGCTGCCGCCGGCGTCGTCGGCGCACCGCCGCCTGGCCGCAACAACCTCGCGATCAATACCACGAGCGCGAGCACGGCCAACGCGAGGGCACACCAGAAGACGATCGTAGGGGTGACCCCAGTCACATCCGACGTTTCCCGCTCGGCGCTCGCCACGACGTCCTGCGCCGGTGCGCCGAGGAGACGGGGCGCGAGCAGGGCAAGATCGTAGCGCGGTGCGCTGATGTCGGAGCGGCCGTAGAGGAGCGTGAGGGGCGTCTGGGCGTCGCGGAAGAAGCGCAGCCGGTAGGCGGGCAGCAGGAGCGTGGCGCCACGGAGCGGCAGGGGCGCATTGTCCCCCTCGTCGATCACGAGCGAGAGCTCGGCCACGCGCAGCGCCGGCAGCTCCATCGTGAGCGCGGGCGCGGGCAGCTCGGGGTCGGCGTGCCGCCAGGCCGCGGCCGCGATCGTGACGGGCCCGGAGCGCGCGCGCGGATCGTCCGCGGCGTTGGGGAGCATCTGCAGCTCGACCTCCCGATCGAAAACGCGCGCGTCGGTCTGCACAACGAGCCGAGAAGCGGGGAGCCCCGCGTACGGCAGCCGGATGCGATAACGCGAGCGGGTCGACGGATCGCGGCCGCTCGTTAGGTGCTCGGGCGCCGGAAGCGTAACGGCGAGCGGCTCGGCGAGGCGCTCGACGAGGAAGGGCACCTGATGCCCGTCGGCCGTGGCGATGCGCACGTCGGCCAGGGTGCCGTGGGCGAGCGCGGCCGCATCGAGCGGCAACGTCGCGAGTCCAGCGCCGCCTGCGGGGATGGAGCGCGCATAGCGAAACTGCTGTGGATCGATGGTCGCGCCCGCGGTCGGCATCGCAGCAGCGCCGCCGCCGGCGGCAACCGCTACTTCGCGCGCCGCGCCCCAACGCGCCGCGGCGAGCGAGAGCGACGGCACGCGGTCTCGTTCCGCTTCCAGATCGTAGCGCGGCGCTGCTAGCCGCTGGTCGCCGAAGCGCGCGACGAGCGTATCCCCATTGCTCTCGAAGAAGATGAACGGCAGCGTCGCGAAGATGGCCGTCGCTCCGGTGACGTCGAGTGGCGGATTGTTGCCGTCGTCCACCGAGAGCTCGAGCTGCGACTCGCTCGGGGGCACGATGGGAATCCGCAGCTCGGCTGCGGCGAGACCGTCGCGCACCGAACGGCGCAGGGTGGCGGTGCCGAGCTCCGTCGGCACGACGGTACTTCCCTCCAACCGCCCTTCGGTGATGCGCGCCGTCCGCAGCACGTTGCCGCCGGCCACGGCCAGCTCGATCGCGACGATCGGCAGATGCGCACCTGGCAGTCGTATGCGGAAGCGACTCTTTCCAGGCTCGCTCGGCCGACGTTCGACTGTGACGGCGGTGCGCAGCGGCGCCGGTCCGCGCGTCGCTGAGACGACGCGCACCTCGACCTGCCGCGGCAATGGCATGCGACGGCTGGCGCGGTCGTCCCACGTGAGCCGGATGTATCGGAAGGAGCCGGCCGGCAAGTCGAGCGCCGTGAGCTCGAGTCCGTCGTTAGGCAGGTCGAAGAGCGTGCCGTCGGGCACGAGGAGCGTCCAGTGCGCTCGATCGCCGCTTCCCTCGATCTGAACGCGCTTGAGGAACGGGGCCGGCAGCCCTTCGATTCGCAGCCGGTCGATGGGCAGCGCGGTCTCGAAATCCGCCTCGAAGCCGCTGGTGAGCTTGGTCGGCGCGATGTGTAGGAGCCGCGCGGCGCGCCACTGGGCTTCGACGCGGGGCGTGATGAGTAGATACGGAACCTCGCGGTTCGCCGTGTCGAAGAGCCGCAGGTCGCTGGCTCCGCCGCTGGCAACCGCGACGCGCCCCTCTGACGCCGCGACTTCCGTCACCCGGAAGGGCTGCACGCCGGCGAGCACCGCCGCGTCGAACGAGAGCTTGTTCGGCCCGGCGCCGCCCGGGACAATCACACGCTCCGCCCGCTGGGCTGCAAGCGGACTGGCAACCGCAATGCCTAACGCTAACGCGACAGGAAGGGACTTCACGTGAGCGCCTCCGATGGCTCCGGTCGCGACGCGAGCACGAACTTCTGCAGCGCAACCGTGATGAGGAGCGCGCACGCCGCGATCCCAACCAGTGAGCCCACCCGATAGAGCCCGCCGAGCCGCCAGAGATCGTGGAAGGCGCACTTGAGCATTGCGATAATGAGAAGGACGATCGCGGCGAATCGCCCTGGCTTGCTGTGGACGGCTATGCCCGCGCCGAGCAGGGCGACGGCGAAGAGTGCCCAGCCAAGCGTGTAGCTGAGGTCCTGCGCGAGCACCGAGGAGAAGAAGTTGAACGTGATCGTCGGGCCGGTGGCGAAGTAGTCGGCGATCTCGATGTTGAGCAGCAAGAAGAGCAGGATGATGGCACCACCCGGAAGCAGCGACGACATGCGCGGCCAGTCTGGTCGCACACGGTCATCGGTCTTCACCAGCACGCGGCCGGCGACGAGCAGCGCGGCGGCGCACACGGCATACGTGTAGAGATACCAATTCCAGACGCGGAGCGCGCCGCGAGGCTCGTAGCTGAGCACCTCTGGGTTCATTGCAAGGCGGACGAAGACCGCGCCGCAGAGCGCCATCGTGAACAGGAGCAATCCCTTGTGGGGGATGCGGGCGTAAAGCCAGGCGAGCGCCGCTCCTTCCAGGGCCCAGCCGATTGTGATCCAGTTGCGCTCCAGCTGCAGTGGGATCGCAAGAGTGATGAAGCCGAGCGCGGCGCCAGCAATGAGGGCGAGCCGGGCCACTTCAGCAGGCGTGCGCGGCACACCGCGGCGCTCGAGCCTAACGAGGCTGGCGAGAACGAGGGCGAGGAGCGCGGCCTCGACGACGGGGAGTGCCCCAATGATGGAGGCGTATCCCCCAGCGTCGATGCTCGCGCGTGCCTGAAAGAAGTACAGCACGCTCGCGAGAACCGTGGCGAGATATGGCGCGCGAGCATTTCCGGCACGCCGGCCCAGAATGAGCGGGTAGGCAACGAAGGCGAGGTAGAGCGGCGTCGTGAGCGCGAGCTGGGACGTCCACAGTGCGGCGGTGGTGTGCTGGCTCATCCAGAGAAAGCCTGCGCCAGCCGCGGGCAGGACAGCGAGTACAGTCAGCCCCTCGAGTCGCGCGAGGTCGAGCGTGGCGAAGCCTAACGTCGCGCTGATGAAGAGAAGCTGCGAGACGACGAGAAGTGTCAGTGCCGGCGCCGGCATTTCCCCGGCAGCAACCATGCCGATGATCTGCGCGCCGAAACCGGCGACGGCGGCGGCAGGAAGGAAGTAGCGCTCATCGGCGCCAACGCGTCGCGCGAGCAGGAACCAGATGCCCGCGAGCATGACGAGCGCCGCGGCGGCACCGATGGCGACGGTGGACCACGGCTGGGCCGGAGCACTGATCTGCCAGACGGTCAGTACGGCCGGCGTCGCGATCACGGCACCAAGGAAGAGCTCACCACGCTTGAGATAGAGTGCCGCGACACCGGAGGCCACGGTCAACACCGCCAGTACCGCAAGCAGCGGCCATGGTGGAACGGCGAGCGTCGGCTGCGACGCGACAAAGAGCAGGAAGAGATGGCCAACGAGTCCGACGAATGCGCCATTGCGGAACAGTCCGCGCGCCGCGTCGTCGCTCGCCTCTGCCTGACGACGCGTCGCCCAGACGCTGCCGCCTATCGTCAGCAGCGCGTAGCCGCCGATGATCGTGAGAGCGGGAATGAGCGCGACGCTCACCGTCGCCGTGAACCACCAGACCGCGAGAACGATCCACGCGAGCAGGGTACCGGCGATCGCGAGAATGGGATTCCGCGAGGCGCTCGCCTCGGTGAAGAGGCCGAGGGTGAGAATTGCCAGGAGCACCGCGATGCCCCAGAGCGCCGCCTGTGCTACCGCGCCGGCGGCGAGGAAAAAGAGCAGCGCGATGCTGACGAGCGCGAGCGCGGATCCCGCACCCTGCGGAGTCAGCGGCGCGTTGCGACGACGGGCGATGACCGGTACGCCGATGAAGAACAGTCCGAAGACGCCATAGATCGCGAGCGCGGCGAGGAGTCGGGACGGCGCGAGGTACTCCGCCGACCAGACGGCTTCCGCCGCGATCGTGAAGAAGGCAGCGATGAAGTGCACGATCCCCTCTCGGCGCGCGACCGCATAGGTCGCGCACGCGCCGAGGAGGGCGAGGAGCACCGCGAACAGCAGCGCCGGTGACGCGGTGCGCGGCTCGAGCGCGGCGAGCGCGGGGAAGACGAAGAAGAGCAGCGGCGCCGCGAGCACGGCGCGTGACGCGAGCGGCCCGAGGTCGACCTCGCCAGCGCGTCGCCTAACGAGCGCCGAGCTGCTGATGAGCGGCGCGGCGAGATAGAAGAGTGTGAATGCAGCGACGGCGACGAGAATCCCGGGCCAGGCCGCCGGCTGGTACGAGCCGCCGAGCCAGATCGCGAAGACCATCAAGGTCGAGATCGCGCCGAGGAGGTGCAGCAGTCGCGGGCCCTGGAAGACCGCAACGGCGAAGAGTCCTGCGTCGATGCAGAAGAGGAATCCAAAGAGCACACCGTATCGCGCCCCGTAAGCAGGAACGGCCGCAAGATAGATCGAGAAGAGCAGCGGCAGCGCGGCGCCGATGCGCGCGGCGTGGCCGAAGAGCGAGCTCGTTGAGCGCGACTCTCCTGCCTCCGGGCGATTGAGCGCCATGGCCACGAAACTCATGATCGGGAAGATCAGGAAGATCGCCGCCGCGAGCGGCAGCTGTCCCTCCGTGAGGAACTTCGAAACCCAGCCCCACTGATACAGCGTCGTTAGGCCGAGGCTGATGGCGGTGAGGAGCGGCCAACGTTTCTTGTAGGCGACCCACGCGAGGCCGGCATTGAGGAGCAGGAGATAGCCGAACAGACCGATCGGATTGTTCTGTCCCGTGGCGACGATCGCCGGCGACGCGAAGCCGCCGATGAGGCCGAGCAGGGCGATGAGGAGCGACGCGCGGCGGATCGCGAGCAGCACCGCGACGACGGTGGCGAGGATGAAGAGCACAAACGCAACGGTCGCGCCGACGAGGTGCCAGCGCGCGAACGAGGCGAAGAAGACGACGTAGAGCAGCGCGATGCCGGCGGCGTCGAGCGCGTCGGCGGTCCATGCATAACGACGCGACGCCTTCAGCTCACCGAGCACGAGGCAGGTAACGCCGGCGACGATCCCGATCGCGAACTGAAGCGTTGGCGTGAGCCAGCCATGCTCCATCGAGTAGCTGACGAAGAAGCCGCCGGCGAGGAAGAGCGCGAGCGAGGCAATGATGGCGAAGAGCCTGACTCCGATGAGTGCTTCCCAATCGAAGGATCGCCGCGGCCGGGCTGGCTCGGGCGCGGCGGGGCGCGGCCGGACAGGCGGCGGTGTTGTTGGGGGCGGCGTCACCGGCCGCACCTGAGCGGCCGGCGGTTTCTGCGTGACTGGCGGCGGTGGAAGATGCGCGAGCCCTGCCAGGAGCGCGGGGTCGAGGCTCTCTAGCGGCACTTCCTCGACCGGCTCCTCCTCCTCGACGATCTCCTCTTCAATCGGTGGCGGCGGCGGGGCTGAAGGCCGCCGCTCGTACCGTGCGACCGGCTTCGGCGCTGGCGCGGGCGCGCGGCCAGCGACCGGGGCGGTGCCCGCGTCGAGCCGCTTGGTTAGGCGCTCGATGGTGTGCCGTAGATCCTCCGCCGTCTGCTCGAGGCGACGCACGCGATCGAGCAACTGCACGATGCCGACGAATGCGATGATGACGGCGATCCAGAGGAGGAACATCAACCGCTCCAGGGAGAGAAACACTCACGCCGCTCGTGCCGCGCGGATGGGCGACGTCGTTTCAAGACGCCCCGGCGGCTACCCCCGTCACCCCTCGCTCCACCCTCGACCGCCGGCGTCCCGCCGACGTTAGGCGGGAGCGACCGTCAAGCAGAAGTATAGCTGAGCGCCAGGGTACTCCGGCGCCCGATCCCACACCGATTGTGCCTTGCGAATGTTGTCCAGCGTCACCGCAGCGGCCCGCGGGCCATCGGTAGGCAGCACGAACGACCCGGGATGTCGCAGCGAGTGCGTACGGCTGCCGTCGGCGAACTTCACCCACCCCTCCCACGCCTCGAGCCGACGTCCCGTCTTCCCAAGATGCTCAATCGCCCGCTCGGCGTCGGCAAGTGCGAGGACGATCTCACGGGTGGAGAGCGATCGCTGGGCGATGTCTTCTGGAAGGAGCGCGATGTCGCTCACGGGCGCGCGATGCTGGAGTCGAACCTCATCCTGATGCTCTGTCTGGTCGTGCCTAATATCTAATGGAACAGCGCCTCTGCGGATGATAGTTGCTAATCGAGATTGGCCAGCTCTCGCTTCTCGAGATCGAGATGGTACTTCGTGCCGACGATGCCGACGCGGAGATGACTCAGCGTCAGCTGGCGGCCTTTCTCGATGTCGTCGGCATTGTCGAAGTGGACCGTGTCGCGGCCGTCCACGAAAGTGACACCGCCCGCGCCAACCACTTCGCCGACGCGCCCACGGACGATGAGCGCGGTGTCCTCGTCGATCCCGAGGCCGAGCAATTCCCTGTTCTGGGCGATGACGACGAAGAGACGCTGCAGGCGGCGTCGCTGCTGGAAGTGAGTGTCAACGATCGTCTGGAAGCCGAGCAGGCCGAGTCCTGGGCCGATGTACTGCTCGACCAGATTGCCCTCCTCGTCGAACTCGCCGCCCGCCATCGTCAGCTCGGTGAGCGCGGCCGCGCCGGCGCTCGTTCCGCAGATCGCTCCGCCGCGTCGATACAGCGCCTTGATCTCCGACAGCGTGCACGATCCGCCGAGCGCGGCGACGAGCTTCACCTGATCGCCGCCGCCGAGAAAGACCGCGGCCGCGTCGCGGATGGACGACGCGATCTCTCGATCGCGAACGTCGCACGCCTTTCCGAAGATCGGGATGTGCACGTTGGTCGCGCCCGCTCGACGGAAGTCGCCGAGCCACGCGCCGGCCGCGTCGGCCGGCTCCGCGGACGCCGTCGTTAGGCCGACGATCGGCGCGCCCGCGTGTGCGTCGACGAGGCGGAGGAACTGCTGGAAGGCTTCGTTGCGCGGCTCGACGGCCCCGCCCATGAGGACGAGCGTTCCGGTGGCACCGTTCGACATGCCGAGGTGCGCCACGGGCCGGTCGATGCGCGGTGTAGGGGATCGATCGCTCTCCACGATTGCCTAACGAGGCACCGGAGCGCCGCGGAGTACGTACGCGGCGAGCGCGGCCGCGATCTGCGGCCCCACCGGTACGCCTGGCCGCAGCGGCCGCGCGCATTCGCCGTCGCCGCAGTGCTCGACCCAGACCCCGCCGTCGCGGAGCCGCCCGACCGCGCTCGCGATCTCCAGTGCCTCGGCACCAATCTCCCGATCGTCGGCGGCGAAGACCGCCACACGGCACTCGGCGCGCCGTGCCTCCTCCTGCAGGTCGAGCTCGGTCGCCGCACAGACCACGAAGCCGCCGCGCGGGACGGCATCGATGAGCGTGGCGACGAGGCGCCGCGCGCGCTCGGGCTCCTGGTAACGTACCGGGACGTCCGCAAGCGCGGTGTCGAGAATGACGGCGACGCGCGACCGCGCGTACGGGAGGCCGGCGTTGAGCACGAACGAAGGCGCAACGTCGATGAGCAGGTTGTCCTGCCCCGCATCGCCTAACGACTCGCGCAAGGCGGCGACGCACTCGGCGCGACCGCTCCCGCCCGTGATGCCGGCGACGACCCGCTGGGTGATCGGCGGCGCGTCGGGAGTTTCAGCGAGCGAGGCAAGCTCGCGGACTGCACCCTGCACGTGCGCCGGCTCGAGCGAGCCGTCGAAGGCGCGCTGCACCGTTTCCAGCGCGAGCGCGGCGGCGCGCAGCCCCACCTGCTCGTGCAGGTGCTCGAACACGATCGTGTACTCGCCCTCGACGTCGCCACCGCGCGTGCGGCCGAAGCCGACGTCGTGCCCGATCATGGTCTGCAATTCGAGCGCGACGTGCTCGGTGATGTGCGGAGCGTACGTGCCGCGCCGAAGCCGAATGACAAAGCCGCCCGGCTCGCCGATCGAGCACTGGTGATCGGTGAGGCCGGGAAGCGCGGCCACCAGCTGCTCGGTGACGCACGGCGCGTCGGCCGACGAAATGTGGTCGTATGCGCCAACGGCCACGTCCATGCGCGTCACCGGGCGCGTCGACCAGAAGTTCGCTCCGCGAGTGGCGTGGAGCGTCGTGAGGCGAATCTCCGACGATGCCGGCGGCGCGGCCGTGCTCACGGGGTGCTCCGGTCGCCGGAGAGGTGCTCGCGAACGAGGGCGAGCGTCTTCGGCACCTTGTCCGCGAGAATGAAGACGAGATCGTCCTCACCGACCATGTCGATCGCGGCGGCGACGGCGTCGGTCTCGCTGGGTATCTGCACGATCTTGTCGTCAGGCAGGCCAGCGGCGCGGAGCCCTTCCGTGATGAGTTGCGCGACCGCACCAGGATCGCGACCGCGCAGATCCTGGTCCTCCTTCACGATCGCGATGTCGAGATGCCCCTTTTCGGCGGCGGTGCGGCCGGCGGCGCGAATGTCCTCGTCGCGCCGGTCGCCGGGAACGGCGAGGACGCCGATGCGCCGCCGCGCCGGAAAATGCGACACCATCTCCATCAGCCCGCTGATCGCCGCCTCGTTATGCGCGTAATCGACGAGGACGCGCCCGCCGTTGCGGAGACGGAGAACGTTGAGGCGGCCGGGTGTGAGCGACGGTGACGGGAAGAACGAGAGGAGGCCCGCGCGAATGTCGTCGTAGCGCATTCCCTGAACGTAGGCGGAGGCGATCGCGGCAAGGATGTTCTGCCGCTGAAAGCGCGCCGAGCCGCCTAACGTGAGCGGGACCTCCCGCTCGGTGGCGATCGGAATGCGGAGCTTGCCGCGCCTCACGACGAAGCTCCCCGCCTCCATTCGTGCCGCGATCCCGCCGCGCGCGATGTGATCCTCGAGCGCCTCGTTCTCGCCATCGGCGGCGGTGGAGAAGAGCACGACGTCGGCCGTCGTCTTCTCGCGCATCGCGTAGACGAGGCGATCGTCCGCGTTGAGCACGGCGTGGCCTTCGCGCTTCACGACGGAGGCGATGACGCTCTTGACGTCCGCGAGCTGCTCGACGGTGTTGATGCCGCGCAGGCCGAGGTGATCGGCGGAGACGTTCAGCACGACGCCGACGTCGGCTTCCTCGAAACCGAGGCCGGCGCGCAGAATGCCGCCGCGGGCCGTCTCGAGCACCGCAACGTCGATCGTCGGGTTCGAGAGGATGATGTTCGCGGCGAAGGGGCCGGTCATGTCCCCCTCCATCACCATCCGGTTCTGCACGTACACACCGTCCGTCGTGGTGAAGCCGACGAGCCGGCCCATGTTGCGGAAGAGATGCGCAATGAGCCTGACGGTGGTCGTCTTTCCATTCGTACCGGTGACGGCGATGATGGGAATGGTCGCGTCGCTTCCCGGAGGGTATAGCATGTCCAGGATTGGCGCGCCGACATTCCGCGCCTTCCCCTCGATGGGGTGCGTGTGCATGCGAATTCCCGGAGCCGCGTTCACCTCGAGAATGACCGCTTCGTTCTCGCGGAAGGGAACGGAGATGTCGCGCGTGAGCACGTCGATCCCGGCGATGTCCAGGCCAACGATGCCGGCGGCCATCTCGCACGCCGTCACGTTGTCGGGATGCATCTCGTCCGATCGATCGATCGACGTGCCGCCGGTGGACAGGTTCGCGGTGCCGCGCAGGAAAACCTGCTCGCCGGAATTCGGGATCGTGTCGAGCGTACGGCCGCACCGCGCGAGAAACTGCTCGGTGTTGCCATCGTTAGGTAGCCGAGTGAGGATCTTGGTGTGGCCAACGCCACGGCGTGGATCCCGATTCGCCTCCTCGATCAGCTCGCGAATGGTGAGGCGACCGTCGCCGACGACGTGCGCCGGCACCCGCTCGGCGCAGGCGACCACCTTCCCATTCACCACGAGCACGCGATGGTCGCGGCCCTCGTAGTAGTGCTCGACGACGACGCGGCTCGACACCGCGTACGCCGCGTCCCAGGCGCCGCGCACGGCAGCTTCGTCATCGAGACGACCGCTGATGCCGCGGCCGTGGCTCGCGTCCGCCGGTTTGAGGATCACCGGGAACCCCAATTCTTCGGCGATGTCCACGGCCTCGTCGGGCGTGCGCGCCGTTTCTCCGCGCGGTACCGGCAGCCCGATGTTGCTGAGGACGCGCTTCGTGTCCTCCTTGTCCTGCGCGATCTCGACGCCGATGGCGCTGGTGAAGTCGGTCATCGTCGCCTGGATGCGGCGCAGGTTGCGGCCGTGGCCGAGCTGCACGAGCGACCCCGAGTTGAGCCGCCTAACGGGAATGGCACGCCGGCGCGCCTCTTCCACGATCGCGGCCGTGGACGGTCCGAGCCGCACCGACTCGTAGAGATCCTGCAGGGTCGTGACGAGCGCCGGCACGTCGAACGGCTCCCCGCCCATGCAGGCGCGAATGAGCGCCGCGCCTTCGCGCACGCTCGCGAGACCGACCTCCTCCTCGTCGTAGGCGACGATCACCCACCAGACGCCTTCGTCGCCCGAGGGAACGACCCGGCCGAAGCTCACGTCGCTGCCGGCGAGCGTCTGCAGCTCCAGCGCGACGTGCTCGAGGATGTGCGGCCAGTGCGTGCCTTCGCGCAGCCGGTCGACGAATCCGCCGGTGGTGCCACGGCTGCAGGGATGCTCGCGCAGCGACGGTAGGCCCTGGATGAGACGGTCGACGAATCCGGGGATGTCGACGCTGGTCAGCTCCTCGAACTCTCCGAGGCGAACGTCACAAGCGATGACGGGAGCGAGACGCCAATAATTCGGCCCGCGCAGCGCGCGAACGCGACTGACGCGCAGGGCGGTAGGACTAGGTATCCGGGATACTGGCAGCGGCACGACAGGTTGCCTGGGTCGGTGGTACCACTTGGGGAAAGGCAAGTCACATACCCCGTAGTGAGAGGCCGAAACAACCGGTGCGCGGCGCGGGGTGACCGGGCCCTTCCGGCGCTCGTCAAGCAAGTGGCAAGTCGCCGCCGATTCTGCGCTTCGCCCCCGTCGCTCGAGCCCCTTCCAGCCCGCTTCGGCATTTGAACTCCACGAGCCAATCACGAGCCAGCGTCAACGCCGAGGTGCTGCTCTGGCAGAGCCGCGTCCGGATGATCGTCGCGCTCGTCGCCGGTGGGGCTGAATTCATCCTTCAGCAACATCGGATTCTCCAGGGCAACGCGCTCTATCTGCTCGAGGGCGTGTGCGGCTACATCGCGGTAGTCACCGCGGTCGCGCTGTTCGTGCAGAAGACCGGACGTGCGCCCAACTGGTCCGTCGCCGTGACCGTTGTCGCCGACATCCTGTTCATCTTCGGATCGACGCTCGTTTCGTCGCCGCCGTCGTATTACGACCGAATCCTGATCTTCTCGTTCCTCGTGCTGCACCTCACCGAGACGTACTTCGGTCCGGACCAGGCGGCGTTCGCGGCGGGTCTGGTCGTGACCGGGTACCTGTATACGGTGCACGTGATGATCGGGCGCGGAGCCCGGCTTCTCTGGTCCGAAGAGCTCTGGTCGGTGGGCGTGTTCGCCCTCGCCGCGGCCGTGTTCGTTCTGCAATACGGCAGCTTCCGCAAACGCCTGAACCGGATCGTCGACCTGTTCGAGCGGGTGGAGGAGGGGGATTTCACCGAGGAGTACGACACCTCGGCGGACGGGCGACCGGATGCCGTGACGCTGGTGGGGCGAGTCTACAATCGAGTGCGAGTGCAGCTCATGGAGATGGTCCAGACGGACCCGCTCACGAACTGCATGAATCGGCGCGGCTTCGAGCAGGCGCTGGCGCGGGAGATGGCTCGCTCCTCGCGCGCGGGCAGTGAGCTCTCGCTCCTCGCGCTCGACCTCGATCACTTCAAGGCGATCAACGACAGCCGCGGACATGTCGCCGGCGACGCGGTGCTTAGAGAGGCCGGCCGTTTGCTGATGCAAACGGCACGTGCCGGCGATATCGTGGCGCGCACGGGCGGCGAGGAGTTCTCGATCCTCCTGCCCGACACGCCGGGCAATGGCGCATTCCACTTCGCGAACCGCCTCTGCGACACCTTCCGCGAGCATGTCTTCCACGTGAACAACAAGGAGATTCGACTGACGATCTCGATCGGCGTCGTCTCCACCGATGGCGATCGGCCCCTCGCCGCGGAACGTGGGAAGAACCTCGCCGAAGAAATGCGGGTGCGCGCCGACGAGGCGCTCTATGCCGCCAAGCGCACTGGCCGCGATCGGGCCCGCGCCTGGTCGGAGGCGGTGAGCATGCGATCGGGGGAGATGCCGAAGGTGATGGCCGAGCTGCTCAGGGAAGGGAAGGAATAGGGCTGCGGGTCGCGGGACGCGGGGTGCGGGACGCGGGATAGCCCCCATTCCCTAATTCGACGCACGGCGTAAGAATGAAGGGGTAGCCTTCGCGGAGTCGCTATGCCCCTCGAGCGTCGTGTCGCCCTCGCCGTTGTCGCTCTCTCGATCCTCGCGTGCTCGGACTCGCCGAGCGGTCCAACACCCTCCACAGTACCTGACGTCACCGCGCTTCTCGCGGAGATGTCCTCGTCGAGCATTGGCACGGCGGAGGCATTGGCTGGATCGCCGAGCGTGGGTGTGATGCTCGCGTCCAGCTCCGATCCCAGCGCGTGCACCTACACTGAAGCGACTGGCTTCTTCGTCTGTCCCACGGTGACAACGGGCAGCCTCACCGTGTCGCGGATGTACCGCTTCATCGATGCAGCTGGAAACTCGCAGCCAAAGGCCGACGCGCAGACGTCGGCGTTCGAGATGAAGACGTCGGTGACCGGCAAGGTCACGACGACGACGACCGAACCGCGCGCGTCGACGAGCAGCTACACGATCAATAGCAATTCCGATCAGACGCTGAGCGACCTACGCGCCGAGAATCACACCCTCAACGGCCTGACGACGACGGCGATTGAGGGAACGTTGCAGCTGGGCGCCGAGACGCTCCCGCTCGACGAGCATCTGAAGGAGACGACGTCGAATCTCGTTCTCCCGAGCGCCCGGAAAGGGCAGAAGTGGCCTCTCTCGGGCTCGATCACCGTCGAGGAGACGACAAACAATTTCGACCCGTTCGCTCCCAGCGCGACGTACCGCACGACGATCACCTTCAGCGGCACGAGCAAGGTGACACTCACCTTCTCAGGTCCCCTGGGAAGCAGCAGCTGCACCGTCGATCTCGCGGCGCCGCCCGGCACTGGGTTCGGCTGTTTTCCCTAGCCAGCCTAAGAAGAGGGTTATCGCCCGAGACGTGTTCCACGTCACGATGGCGCCCAATGACCTTCGCGCGCTTCTGATCGTCATCCCCGAGTAGCGGGCTCGGCCCGCGGCTGACTCACGTCATCACCCTCGAGGTTTCGATCTATGAAGCGTCTCCGGCCCGCGG